>CAXNED010000049.1:0-8001 GCA_964201385.1 Sulfurimonadaceae bacterium
GGTGCTTTTGCTTGCAATCAAAGATACTTTGTAGTAAAATCGTCTCAAAATAGAGAGTTATTTGAAGAAAAAAATTTCTCAAAAGGGATTTAGGATATGGATATAGACAATTCATTAAAAGTCGGCTCAAATGAGATGGAGCTCGTGGATTTTCGCATTTTTAAACAAGAAGAGGGCGGAGTTTATGAGGGGATTTACGGCATCAATGTCTCAAAAGTCCGCGAAATCATCAAACTGCCAAAATTGACGGATTTACCAGGGACACCAGAGTTCATTGAGGGTATTTTTGACCTTAGAAACGTGGTTATTCCTGTTGTCAATTTGGCAAAATGGATGAAAATCAAACAACCTGAGGGCATAGAAAAAAGCTCACGTGTCATTATTACTGAATTTAACAATGTTCTTATCGGCTTTATCGTTCATGAAGCAAAAAGGATTCGACGTATCAGTTGGGCTGACATCGAACCCGCCTCTTTTATGAGCAGCAGCTCCTCTCTTGAGGGAAACAAAATAACAGGCGTAACAAAGATAGAGGGCGATAGTGTTTTGCTTATCTTAGATTTGGAGAGTGTTGTTCAAGATCTTGGTCTTTATGAGCCAGATACACAGTTTGACAATACTGAAATTGAGAGTTTTTCAGGATTGGCACTTGTACTAGATGACAGCTCAACTGCACGAAAAATAGTCAAAGAAGCGCTTATGAATATGGGCTTTGATGTTCTTGAGGCTGTTGATGGTGAAGAGGGGCTTCAAAAGCTTGACGAACTCTATGAAATCTATGGTGAAAAAATCGCAAGAACGCTTAAAATAATTATCTCTGACGTTGAGATGCCAAAGATGGATGGTTTTCACTTTGCGGCAAATGTGAAAGAAGATGGAAGATTTGCAGATATTCCAATAGTATTTAACTCCTCCATAAGTGATCATTTTAGCGAGGAACGAGGAGTTGAAGCTGGCGGTGAAGCTTACTTAGTGAAGTTTAAGGCGAGTTCATTTTATAAAGAAGTAGCGCGAATTGTTCGTGCTCATATGAAGTAGGAGTGTAAAGATGGATGAATTTCAAGAGATATTGCAAGATTTTTTAGTTGAATCTTTTGAGCTTATTGAGCAGTTGGATCAGGATTTGGTTGAGCTTGAGACGCGACCAGATGATTTGGAACTTTTAAACAGAATCTTTCGTGTTGCACATACAGTCAAGGGTGCTTCATCATTTTTAAACTTTGATGTTTTGACACACCTCACACACCATATGGAAGATGTCTTAAACAAAGCAAGACATGGCGAACTCATTATTTCTCCAAATATTATGGATGTGATTTTGGAGTCTATCGACCTTATGAAAACACTGCTTGTTATGATTCGTGATACAAGTGCGGATGATGGTGTTGATGTCTCTGGCTGTGTTGTAAGACTAGATAAATGCGCAAAGGGAGAAGTGGATTTGGAAGTTCCTGCCACAAAACCTGCTGCCGCGAAAAAAGTAGAAGAAGTAGTCAAAGAAGAGGTGCCCCAAGCAGCACCCCAAGATGAACCTGACTATGAAAACATGGATGCAGATGAGTTAGAAGCAGAGATTGAGAGACTGCTGCAACAAAGACAAGCTGAAGATAAAGTAAAAAGAGAGCAAAAAAACTCAAGCGCAAACGCAAGTGCAAAATCTGATGAAGAAGATGATGATGCGCAAGAGGAGTATGAGCCTGTTATCAAAGTTCCTGCCGTTGTAACTCCCGCGCGTAAACCTGCCTCTTTTGGAGATGATTCAGAGGGAAGTGACGATGCAAGAGCGGGCTCTCCAGCAAAGAAACCCTCAACAGTAGAGCAGACTATCCGTGTTGATGTGAAGAGACTTGACCACTTGATGAACCTTATCGGAGAGCTTGTTCTTGCGAAAAACAGACTTATCAAGATTAACGATGATGTGGAAGAGCGTTATGAGGGCGAGAGCTTTTTAGAGGAGTTAAACCAAGTTGTCTCCATCGTCTCTATCGTCACAACAGATCTTCAAATCGCGGTTATGAAGACAAGAATGCTTCCTATTGGCAAAGTGTTCAACAAGTTTCCAAGAATGATTCGTGATTTGAGTCGTGAACTCAACAAAAAGATAGAGTTAGAGATATCGGGCGAAGAGACAGAACTTGACAAATCTATCGTTGAAGAGATAGGCGACCCGCTTGTTCACATCATCCGAAACTCATGCGACCATGGTATCGAAGCACCTCATATTCGTGCAGAACAGGGTAAAAATGAGACAGGTACGATTAAGCTCAAAGCATACAACGAAGGAAACCAAATCGTTATCCAAATCGATGATGATGGAAAAGGTCTTGATACAGATATGCTTAAGAGAAAATCTCTTGAAAAAGGGCTGATTACCGAAAAAGAAGCAGACAATATGAGCGATAAAGAGGCGTTCGCCCTTATCTTTAAACCAGGCTTCTCTACAGCAACAGTTGTTACCAACGTCTCAGGACGTGGTGTCGGTATGGACGTTGTTAAGACAAACATAGAAAAGGTTAACGGCATCATCGACATCGACAGTGAGATAGGCGTCGGTACATCTATGAAGCTCAAAATCCCTCTGACATTGGCGATTATTCAAGCGCTTCTTGTGGGCGTGCAAGAGGAGCATTATGCGATACCGCTTGCTTCTGTTTTAGAGACAGTACGTATCTCAAAAGATGAGGTATATACTGTAGAGGGACGCTCTGTTATGAGGCTGCGTGAGGATGTTTTATCGCTTGTGCATATTGGCGATATTTTTGAAGTAGAGCGTATTTTGGACTCAAGCGAGTATGCTTATGTTGTTGTGCTTGGTTTGGGTGCAAGCAAACTTGGTCTTATCGTTGACACACTTGTCGGGCAAGAAGAGATTGTTATCAAGTCACTCGGCGAATTCCTCAAAGGCATCAATGGCATTGCAGGAGCAACTATCCGTGGAGATGGCGGTGTAACGCTTATCGTTGACGTTGTGGCTATTATGGACATGGCAAAACATGTGAGAACATCGGCGATTGTAGATACGACGTCGGATGTTGCACTCCTCACACGGGACAAAACAAAAGCGAGTGACTACACCGTTATGATAGTGGATGACTCTAAAACCGACAGAACTATCATGAGAAAAGCATTAGAACCACTAGGCGTTACGCTTGTTGAAGCGGGTGATGGTCAAGAAGCACTTAGCATCTTAAAGCAGGGTGACCATAATTTTGATGCGATGCTTGTTGACATCGAGATGCCAAGAATGGACGGCTACTCTTTGGCAATAGAGATTAAAAAGTATAACCGATATAAAAATCTCCCTCTCATCGCTGTTACGTCACGTACAGGAAAATCTGACCGTATGCGCGGTGTTGAGTCTGGTATGGTTGAGTATATTACAAAGCCATACTCTGCTGACTATCTTATGAGCGTGGTTCAAAGAAATATCAATTTTAAATCGGAGTTTTTAAGATGAGCGATAAATTAAAACAGATTATCAAAAAACAGAGCCAAAAAGAGAGCGAAAACTTAACGCATACAGATGATGTTGTGCAATTGGTCGGTTTTGTTATCGGAGATGAGGAGTATGCAGTGCCGATTCTCTCTATTCAGGAGATTATCAAACCTTTTCCATGGACAAGAGTACCTCAAGTTCCAAAGCATGTGATTGGTGTTTTTAACATGCGTGGCGCTGTTATCCCTCTTATTGATTTGCGTACGAAATTTGGGCTTAGTCCTAAAAAACATAACGAAGAGACAAGATTTATCGTTATGCGTGATGGAGACGACATCGCAGGGTTTGTAATCGATAGACTTACAATGGCGATAAGAATCAAAAAAACAGATATAGGACCAGCACCTGACACCGCAAATGGTGACGATACAGCGATTGATGGTGTTGGAAAACAGGCGGATAAGATTATCACTATTTTAAAGGTTAAAAAACTTCTACAAAGAGATTTTTAACCCTCTCTTATGAATTATTCATCTTTTAGATTTATCGACACAAAAGATGCGCTCTCTTTAAAGTTCAAAGGAGAGCTCACTCTCTACAATCTCACAAGCTACCAAAAGCAGATAGAGAGAGCATCTTTTTCAAAAGAAAAAAAAATCGTTCTCGATTTGTCTGAACTTGAGTTTTTAGACACTGCAGGCGCTCTTTTTTTAAACCATCTTCAAAACCAACTTCACGCAAAAGAGTTAAAAGTAGAAATACAGAGCCAACATCAAGGTGTACTCGCTATGCTGCAACTTGTCCAAAAACAAGAGAGCAAAATAGAGACAATCCCAAAGAAAAAAAAGAGGAGCATAGTTGAAAAACTAGGTGTCAATAGCTATAAAAGCTATCTCAGTTTTCTCTCTTTTTTGGCGTTTATGGGCGAACTTTTTATGCATAAGTTGCACTACCTTTTCTCCCACAAAAATATTCGCTTTAAAGAGATAGCTTTTGAAATCAACGAAAGTGCCATTAAAGCGCTCGGTATCATCGCGCTAACGAGTTTTTTGATTGGTGTTGTTATCGCATATCAGTCGTCTGTTCAGTTAAAGCTTTATGGAGCCAATATTTTTATCGTAGATATGCTAGGGATCTCTATTTTACGCGAGCTCTCTCCGCTCATTACCGCGATTGTTATTGCAGGCAGAAGCGGTTCGGCATTTACCGCGCAAATCGGTGCTATGAAGATAACGCAAGAGCTAGAAGCGATGCAGACGATGGGGTTTGACCCTTATAGATTTTTAGTTGTTCCAAAGATTGTCGCGCTGATGTTAACAATGCCCATTATGATATTTGTCTCTGACATAATGGCGATTATTGGCGGTATGGTTGTTGCAAATCTTGATTTGAACATTACGGTCGATATGTTTTTAGATAGATTTAGTGAAGTCATAGCGATAAAACACTTTTTAGTGGGGATTTTCAAAGGTCCATTTTTTGCATTTTTGATTGCCTCTATAGCTATTTATAGGGGAATGTTGGTCAAAGACGATACGCAAAGCATCGGATTTAACACGACAAAAAGCGTTGTTGAGTCCATCTTTGCAGTCATTATCTGTGATGCGGTTTTCTCTATCGCCTTTACAAATTTGGGGATATAATGCAAAATAGTATTGAAGTCAAAGGACTAAAAACGCAGTTCGATGAGAGAGTAATCCATGAAAACATCTCTCTGAGCGTTCCAAAAGGGAGCATCTACGGGCTTTTGGGTCCAAGCGGATGCGGCAAAACAACGCTTCTTAAAGAGATGGTTATGCTTCAAGAGTTTCATGGCGGTGCGATTGAAGTGCTTGGAAAGAGTCTTCAAAACATAAGCTATAGCGATGCGATGAGCCTTCGCAGAGAGTGGGGAGTGCTGTTTCAAGCGGGTGCACTTTTTTCATCGCTAAACCTTCGAGACAATATCGCGCTCTCTTTAGTTGAATACAGCGATTTATCCGAGGCGATGATTAGTGAAATAGTGGCATTTAAGATAAACATCGTAGGGCTAAAGGCGTCAGATGCGTATCTCTATCCATCACAGATAAGCGGTGGAATGAAGAAAAAAGCGGCTCTTGCACGCGCTCTTGCCATGGATCCAAAACTTCTCTTCTTAGACGAACCCACAAGTGGACTTGACCCCATCTCCGCCCGTGATTTTGACGCTTTAATTTTGAAGTTGCGTGACCTTCTTGGGCTAACCATCGTTATGGTTTCGCATGATTTGCGCTCCATCTACGACACACTTGATTACGTAGCAGTTTTAGATGATAAAAAAGTGGTCTATGAGGGGAATTTGGATAATATATTTGGCGTTGAAAATCATTTTATCAAAACTTTTTTTAGCGGTGTACAAAGGTAGTATTTATGAACAATAGAGTCAACTATAGTTTAGTCGGTTTTTTAATGCTTTTTGCGATTGCCTTAATGCTGGGATTTGGGTACTGGCTCTTAAAGCCATCTAAAGAGGTTGAGATGCGGACATACGCTATCTACTTTGAAGAGTCTGTTTTAGGGTTAAATCTTGATGCACCTGTAAAGTACAGAGGTATAAGTGTGGGTAAAGTAACAGAACTCTCCATAAGTCCTAAAAATTCAGAAGAGGTAAGGGTGCTTGTAAACATACTCAAATCAACACCCATCAAATCCTCCACAAGAGCGCAACTCACATCGCAAGGCATCACGGGTTTGAGCTACATCAACCTAAGTTTTGGTGATGATAGCGCAGAGCCACTCAAACATACCGAGGGCGAAGAGTTTGCTGTGATAAAAACTATTCCCTCACTTCTTATCAAGATTGAAAACAGTCTAGGAGATATCACACTTCAGCTCTCAGATACACTTAAAAATTTTAACTTGCTACTAAGAGATAAAAATCAAGAAGAGATAACGCTTCTTTTAAAAAACAGTGCGCTTTTTGTCTCAAAACTCAATGAGATTTTGGATGATGCAACGATGACAAGTTTAAAGCAAACAATGAAAAATTTAGAGAGCTCTTCAGCAAAACTTGATGCAATGATGCCGCGCATCGCAAAGCTAATTGATAACAGTATTGTCTGGGAAGATCGTATCGCAGGCTCTTTTGCCTCTATTATGCAGAGCTATATCGGTATCCGCGGAGCCATGGATACAATCAACAATGCAGTTAAAAGCGGTGATTTTAACTTTAAAGAGATGACAAGCGAACTGTTGCCGACGATGAATAACACACTCTTAGAGATGCAAACTCTTATGATAAAGATAGAAGAGACGCTCCAAAAGCATGAAAGAAGTCCTTCGGATATCCTCTTTTTGCAAGAGCAGATGAAAAAAGGACCAGGGGAGAAGTAGAATGAGATTTTTTTTATATATGGTAGTAGGGCTCTTTTTTTTGGGATGTACGACGCTTAAACCGACGGTGGCTGAGTATAGGATGGCAGTGCAAGAAGATGTGGCAAAGAGCAACGCTCTAGGATGTAGGGCAAAATCACTCAAAGTTGCGCAGGCTTTTAGTGCCGCTCCACTTCTCTCTTTGCAGATGGAGTATACTGAGGCAGAGGGTAAAGTTTTTGCCTACTCGCAGTCACAGTGGCAGGAGTCTCCAAATAGTTTTATCACATCAGAACTCTTTGGAAGCATAAGAGATTTTGAGCTCTTTGGAAGTGTCCACCCCTTTGGCTCAAGGGTGAAGACGGATTTGGTTTTAGAGACAAATGTAGAGGAGTTTACGCAGTTTTATACACCAGATATGAGTGCCTCTTACGTAAATATTCTCATTTCACTGACTCTTATCGATACAAAAACATCTACAGCCATTGCGACTAAGACATTTCGCTCAAAAGTAAAAACAAAAACAGTTGATGCGGCGGGTGGAGTAGAAGCATATAGAGCGGCTCTTGGAGAGATTGTTGCAAACAAGAGAGCATGGCTTGAGGAGCGATGCAGATGATTTTGGAGAGTGAATACGAGAAACGTAGAGAAAAGCTTTTTAAAGAACTCTCAAGGAGTTCTATCGCAGTTCTCTTTAGCGCCGAAGCGGCAATACGTTCGCATGATACACACCATCCATACAGGCAAGATAGCAACTTCTACTATCTTACTGGTTTTAAAGAGGATAATGCTGTGCTTCTTTTTGTAAAAAGCAGCACAAAAAGCAAAACGATTCTTTTTGTGCAAAAAAAAGAGAAAACATTGGAGCTTTGGAACGGAAAACGCCTTGGCGAAAAAGAGGCAAAAAAGATATTTTTGGTAGATGAGGTCTATGAAAGCCAAGAATTTGAGAAGATTTTTAAAAAGTATGCCAAAAGAAGAAAAAATCTCTACTATGAGCAAAATGTAAAAAAAATTTGTGTTAAAAAGATGGCAAAAGTTGCGAAATCTTTTAAAGCGGTGTATGACATCCTCCCACTCATCCAAAAAATGAGGCTCTATAAATCTGCCGCCGAGATAGAGCTTATAAGAGAGTCCATTGCAATCACTGCAAAAGCGCATCATAGGGTTATGAACATAGCGAAAAAAGGCAGATACGAGTACCATCTTCAAGCAGAGATAGAGCATGAGTTTAA
>CAXNED010000050.1:0-7847 GCA_964201385.1 Sulfurimonadaceae bacterium
AAATTTTGTTCTTACAAGATAACGCAAACTCTCATGGATAACCCTGAAGCCATCGAGAGAATCATCCAAGATGCAAAAGCTAAAGAGGCTGTGTGAGTAAAAAAGTTATAATTTTTTAAAAAAATAATCTAATTGATATAGGATAATTTTTGTCTTATTTAATTATGGTAAAGTTACAAAAATAAATTTGAAACAAGGAAACAAGAAAGTGACAAAAGAAGTTGTAAATACGGCACTCTCAAAAGTTTTATATCCAGGTTTTACTAAAGATATAGTTACTTTTGGTTTTGTAAACAGTATAGAAATAGATGGAAATAATGTAAGTTTTAATGTTGAGATTACATCAAGCGCACCAGAAGTTGCACAACAAATCACAGATGATGCAACAAAAGAGCTCAAAGCAGTGGGTGCTAACAATGTAACAGTAAACATTAAAGCTCCAAAAATGCCAGAAGCTCCAAAACCAAAGAGCAAAAACATCGCACCACAAATCAAAAACTTTTTGATGGTAAGCTCTGGAAAAGGTGGCGTTGGCAAATCAACAACATCAGTTAACATCGCTATCGCACTTGCACAGCAAGGCAAAAAAGTAGGACTTTTAGATGCGGACATTTACGGACCAAATATCCCTAGAATGTTGGGCGTTTCAGATGTAAAACCAGAAGTGGTTGGGAACAAAGTTCTCCCTATCAAAGCGTATGGTTTAGAGATGATGTCGATGGGTTCACTTATGGAAGATGGACAGTCTCTTATCTGGCGTGGTGCTATGATTATGAAAGCAATCGAGCAGTTCTTGAGAGATATCTCATGGAGTGAGTTGGATGTTTTGGTTATCGATATGCCTCCAGGAACTGGCGATGCACAGTTAACTTTAGCTCAAAGTGTGCCAGTAACTGCAGGTTTGACGGTTACAACACCTCAAGCGGTATCTCTTGATGACTCTCGTCGTTCACTTGATATGTTTAAAAAATTAAACATTCCAATAGCTGGTGTAATTGAAAATATGAGCGGTTTCATCGCACCTGACACAGGTGTTGAGTATGATATCTTTGGAAAAGGGACTTCAGAACCTATGGCTAAAGAGTTTGGCACTAAGGTAATCGCTGAGATTCCAATCGAGCAGAGTATCAGAACAGGCGGAGACGAGGGTAAACCTATCACTTTTGTAGCACCAACGAGCGAGAGCGCAAAACGCTATATGGCGGCGGCTGAGTCTATCTGGGCTACTATAGAAGCTGTAAACGCACAAGGCGGAGCAAGCAACGAGGGTGTGCAACCGACAACACCTCCAGGCGTAAGCGCTTGCAGTACTAAGCACTAAAAATCAAAATAGCGACGCACTTGCTGCGTTGCTCACTCGTCACATACTTTAAGTATGCCTCCTCGTTCGCGCCTTGCAATTGCATCACTCTTTTAATTTTTATGGCTTTACGCACTTTTCATAAAAATATGTAAAACACCTTGTAATTCTCGAAAAACAAAGTTTTTCGTAGCTTTTAAGTATGCTAATCAATGGCATACTCCATGATAAGGGGGTTGTAGGGACATTTGTCCCTGCCACTAAAATGGACGAGTTCGTTTTAGTGTTTAACATCAGTAATTAAAAGTCATCACCGCTTTTGTGCATATCTGCTCTAAACTCTACTATCTTATTTCTTCCTGTATCTTTTGCTTCATAGAGCGCTGTGTCTGCATATTTGATACATTTCCAGATAGTGTCTCCATCGGTTGGAAATTTTGCTATACCGATGCTTATAGTCTTTCTTAGAGGCTCACCGTTACCTACGTCAAAAGCAAGTTTTGCAAATTCGGAGTGGATTTTTGATGCGATACTTGTTGTTCCCTCATCAGTCGCATTGTGAAGCATTACTACGAACTCTTCTCCTCCGTAGCGGATAGCAAGGTCTGACTCACGGATAGAGGTTTTAAGCACCTTAGCGAGGGCAACGATAACCCTGTCTCCAACGTCATGTCCGTAGGTGTCATTAACCATTTTGAAGAAGTCCACATCTAGCATTAAAACAGAGTAGGTGTCTTTGTTTCTTGCTGCTTGACTCATGATTTTGTCGATAACCTCTTCTAAAAATCTTCTGTTATAAAGACCTGTCATACCATCACGAAGCGAGGTGTCTCGTAGTTTTTCCATAAGTATCTGACTCTCTATGACTGGTTTTGCCGCCTCTAAGTAGTGTTTTACGCTTGAGATATTTTTCTTCATTAGCTCCACTTCATCTCTTTCTTGCGATGTCATGGATATCACTAGTGTAATATCGTGGTTGATAGGGAATGGGACACAAACATAGTTGACATCATGCGCTGAGCAGGCCTGACAGAGGTTTGGGAACTCTGTTGAGATTGTAACGCTGTTGGTTCTGTAAGCTCTGCAGAGGATGGCATTTTTATTTGTTTTTTCAAAACAGATACTGCTCTCTTCTGTAGAGTAGATGAGTTTTCTCTCGCTGCTGACATTGTTGACTTCATAAAAAGCAAAATGTCCAACATGGTATTTGAGTTTTAAGATATCTATGATTCTCGTGTAAACTTCACTCTTTGAAGCATCAAGCTCAATGGTCTTTTTAAATTTATAGATATCAGAGAGTTCGCTTATGATGGTTTTTGCTTCATGAAGTGGGTCTGTAGAGGAGACGCACCCTTGAGGGATAAAAGTGGCAAGGTTGTACTTGATATCGCCAAATGTCTCTTGCATCTTTTTAAACAGAGAGTTCATCTGTTCCACAACATTTTTTGCATCGCCTCCCACTTTAGAGACAAATTCATGCGTAAAATCTCCGCTGTAAGCTTTTTTGATACCGCTTTGAAGATTTGAGAAGAGATTCATATAAGGAGTTACGTAGTGGTTTATGAGTAAAAGTGCAACAACAATAAAGAGGAGATTGATAAGAAGAATCTTTGCGATAGTCATGACCCCGCTGTTGCGCATATCGCCTATGTCAAACTCCATGCTAATAACGCCAAGAACTTCCCCTTTTGCGACATTATGGCAGTTAAGACAGCTTGCAACCGTGTTGTCCTCTGTCGCTTTGTAAGGGATGCTTACTCTTAGTTTTGTGCTTTTTGCAGTTTCTGTGATTTTTTCTACACTGTTCCCAGTTTTTAGTACCTCTTCATCGATGGCATCACGCAAGCTCTCTTTGTCAAAGCCCTTGCCATACTGCTTGATAACATTCTCACCACGAACTAATCGTAAAAATTCAACATCATTGCTGTTGGAGATTTGGTTGAGAAAGTAGGCTCTTTTGTCCATCATGCCATTAACCATATGCGCTGTAATGCCGTCTTTGACAACGTTTGCAGTCATTTGGGCTTTTTCGGTCGCACTTTTGATGCTGTAGTCTCGAAAGTTAAGCGAGACGTTGATAATGGTTGCAGTGGTGAGCCCAAGGAGCATAAAGGTGACGATGAGAAGAAGTCGTGATTTTGTTGTCATATAAGGTTCTCTTGTCCTTGGCTTTTATGTATAGTAAAATACATGAAGCCAATTTTAAATTTTAATTTAGATAGTATCTAAGAAAATATAAATTTAATTTGAAATAACCATAAAATCACTCGACAGTTACGCTTTTTGCTAAGTTCCTTGGCATATCGACATCATTACCTAATCTTATAGATATCTCTAGTGAGAGAAGTTGCAGAGCCACCATCATCTCAAAAAACTCCAGCATATAGTGTTCGCATGGGGAAATCTCTATAAAATCATCTGCTTTGTCAAATGGAATCTGGCTGATAGCACAGATGGTGGAGTCTCTTGCGCTCAGCTCCTCAACATTACTTTTTGCTTTTTCGTAGTGCAGATGTTTCGGAAGCAGGGCGATAGTGAAGAGTTCAGGGTCGGCGAGGGCGATAGGACCGTGTTTCATCTCTCCAGCAGGGTATCCCTCTGCATGAAGGTAAGAGATCTCTTTGAGTTTAAGAGCACCCTCAAGTGCAAGTGGATAGAAGATATCTCTACCGATAAAGAAAAAACCATGCCCATGAAGGTATCGCTTAGATAGCCTTTTGATGCGCTCATGCATCTCATCGCTTACTTTGACGTGGGATGGTACTTCACGAAGTGTCTCTATATGCGAAGCAATCTGCTCTTTTTTTAAAGAGCCTCTGAGTTTTGCAGCGTAGAGAGCGAGCATCCAAAAAACAGTGATTTGTGTTGCAAAGGCTTTTGTGGAGGCGACCCCTTTTTCGATGCCAGCGCGTGTAAGGATGGAGGCGTCAGCGAGGCGTACCATGGAGGAGTTGTCCACGTTGCAGATAACCAGAGTTTTCAGTCCCGCCGCTTTTGCCATCTTGAGCGTTTCAAGCGTATCGGCTGTTTCACCGCTTTGTGAGATGGCGACAAAGAGCGTATCTTGGGTCATAATGGGTTCTCTGTAACGAAATTCGCTTGCGATTTCAAGGGATGTTTTTATTTTTGCGTAGCGCTCAAAAAGGTAAGATGCGCTCATGGCAGAGTGGTAAGAAGTGCCACATGCACAAAGTTTTATCTCGTTTATGCCATCAAAAAGAGATGCATCAAGTTCGTCGAAAAGAATCTCATCTTCTGTTACTCTTCCCATCAAAGTGTCCGAAATCACGACGCTTTGTTCGTAAATCTCTTTTTCCATAAAAAAGCGGTATCCCTCTTTTTGGGCAAGGAGTTTGTTTTGAGAGAGAGCAGAAAATTTCACCTCTTTTTTTGCTCCGTTTTTATCAAAAAGCGCAATCTCTTTTGGCGTCACATACCCATAATCGCCATCTTCAAGGTAAGAAACATGGGTACAGTGCCCAATAAGCGGAGTGTCTGAAGATGCAAAATACTTCTCATTTGCATCATTAACACCTATAAGCAGTGGCGAACCATGCTTTGCAAAGAAAATAGTCTCCTCTTCCCCTTTTGTTACGAGTAAAATAGCATACGCACCGTGAAGCTCTTTGATGGTTTTTGTAAAGGCTTCAAAAGAGTTTTTTGCTATTTTTTGGTTTTTTTCAAACTGATGGACGATAACTTCTGTATCTGTTTGGCTCAAAAAAGTCACACCGCCAGCTTGAAGCTCTTTTTTAAGCTCTGCATAGTTTTCGATGATTCCGTTGTGAACAACATAGGAGTTTTCGCCAAGATGCGGGTGTGCGTTGAGCTCTGTAGGTTTACCATGTGTTGCCCAGCGTGTATGTCCGATGCCAAGAGCAAACCCCTCTGTTATAAACTCTTTGGTTTTCTCCTCAAGGTTTACAAGTTTGCCTACAGCTTTATAGCTTGCAAAAATACCGTTTTGCAAAACTGCAATGCCTGCTGAGTCATAACCACGATACTCTAACTCTTTAAGTCCTGAGAGCAAAATCTCTTTTGTATTTTTTTGACCTATGTATCCAACTATTCCGCACATTTAATTATTCCCTTAATTTCATACTGATTTTTTTGTAAGTAGTTCATAAATTTTGGCAACATTATTGCATAGTTCGTTTTGTTTTTCGATTAAGAAACTATCTCTTACTTTATGCTTTGTGCTGTGGATTTTTGCCGTGACGATGTTTATGCCAAGCTCTTCAAAACACTCCATGATGTACGCCAAAAGACCTTTTTGGTTGTGGGTGTTGACGGTGACCTCTGCAAGTGTGAGCGAGTGTTCACAGTCCACGCTAATCTCCTCTTTATGGATGGTAACCTCTTTGAGTTTGACATGGCGGCTCATGTCAAAGGCGTTGTGGATGATGGTTTGGATATGTGCCGCTTCATCTGCTTCTACATGTTCTATAAACTCAATTTTGAAGTATTTTACGCCATCAAATAGCGTGAAAATCTCCATAGAAGCGACATCAAGATGGCTTAGCATAGCAAGAAGGTAGCCGATGTTAAGCGGAATTTTTCTATAAATCTCTATACTAAGCGATACGTCGGTGTTGATGGAGAAGTTGTAACTTTGTGTCTCTTTGGCGATTTTTGCGATTCTGATGTTGTCAAGCGGTGTGTGTTTGAAAAAGAAAAGGTTGGACTCCACCCGCAAAAGTTTGCTTTGTAGCAGTTTTGGAAGTTCGAGAAATTCAGGGAGTTTCTGCAACTTTTTCTCTATATTGATTCTTTTTGTCGCCTCGTTGATTCTTCCAAAATCTTCAGCGGCTTCAAGCGCACTGACGTAGAGTTCATAAAGAAGGTTTGAGTTAAAAGAGTTAAAAACTCCATCGCCAACGCCGTTTATGTCGGCATAAGTGAGAATGTAGAGGAGTTTGAGGTTGGTTACGTCTTCTATGGTTGACATAAATTTGTAGAGCGTTTTTTCGTTGTGGATGTTCTCTTTAAATGCGATGTTGCTCATGCTGACGTGCTGTTTGATGAGCGTGACGCATCTTTGAATCTCCTCTTCTGTGAACTTCATCTTTTTGACAAAAGGGACGATGAGCTTTGCTCCGACCTCGCTGTGGTCTTGCACTCTTCCTTTTCCTGTGTCATGAAAGAGTGTGACTATTTTGAGCAGAAGTTTTTCATCCGCATCAAGCGCATCATAGAGTTTTTTGATAAAAGGTTCTTTTATGTTCTCCAACGCCTCGATGCACTTGATGGAGTGGATGTCCACGGGGAAGTGGTGGTAGCCGTCAAACTGCGGGAGATGAAGCACTTTTTTAAATGCGCCAAAGAGCTGATGCAACACGCCTGCGTCGTAAAAGAGCTTTAAAAAGCTGTACATATTTTGCTTTTTAAAGAGTTCTCTTAGAAGCGTATATGTCCTTGCCTGAAGCGGATGAGAGATTTTTGTGTAGGTAAATTGGCGTAAAAATCCTGCATCAAAATGGTGCGCTCTATCTTCAAGCGCAACCAAAATCTCCAGAAGCATGTTGAGCGGTTGAATCTCAAGGTTATAGGAGGCGTAAACTCTCCCATCCAGCGTATAGATACCTCTGCTTAAGCGGTTTTTTCTGAACTTTGCCACATGCGACATGTCAACGATGTAAGGACGCACCATTTTTTTGACAAAGATTTGCGTAAAGTTGCTGATGCGCCATTGTGCTTCAAGGACTTTTGTTACCATCTTTTGCGGATTTTTAAATCCAAGCATCTGGCTAACATCGGGGATGAGTTCCAAAAGAAGTCTGTCTTCTTGCTTTTTTGTGATGATGTGAAGTGCGCTGCGTACACGAAAAAGAAGCTCTAGGGCTACTCTATACTCTCTGTACTCCTCTTCTGAGAAAAGTTTTCCAGTCAAATCCTTAAGCGAGCTTACCCCATAAATGGTTTGCGCTATCCAAAAAAGAAGATTCGAATCACGAAGTCCGCCCGCACTCTCTTTGATGTTTGGCTGCATAACATTTGGGTATTTTTTGCGCCGCACTTGCGCCTCTTCTATCTTAGCGAGGATAAACTCTTTTTGGCTAAAGAGGCGGATTTTGCCCAGCTCTTTTGTCGTGCTGTGCCACGTGAGTGTAGAACCAGTGACAAATCTCGCCTCCATAAGTGCCGTGCGGATGGTAATGTCGTTTTGACTTGCCGCAAAAAGCTCTTTTGTCTCATGCACTCTGTGTCCGAGCTTTAGCCCCGCATCAAGAGCAAGATAGAAGAACTTTTCGATGATAAGTTTGGTGTGAAACCCCTCTACATCCTCATAAGCTATGAGTAAATCGATGTCACTATGCACGCACAACTGCTCCCGCCCATAACTCCCCAGCGCAACGATAGCGATGGGAACAGAGCTGCGCATAGGCATATAGTTTCCAAAAAGGCGTCTTAAAATCGTTTTGTACATCAAAGAGATGATAGAATCAAGCCCTTTGGTATGACGAACTAAAAAATCCTTCCCCTGACTTTTGAAAAAAAGCTCCCCCAAAGACTCTTTATACTCTTTAATGTAAGCCTTAAAAAGTTT
>CAXNED010000051.1:0-7616 GCA_964201385.1 Sulfurimonadaceae bacterium
CTTCTCTACACAAAAGAGGCAGCCCACTCCAAAGAGCGAATCCTTCACGCGGGAGGCGATGCGACTGGTCGCTATATGCACTACTTTTTACTGCAACAAAACCCTCATCCGATGCTTACCGATGCAAGAGTGGTCGATTTACTCATCAAAGATGGAGAGTGCTACGGGGTAACTGTACTTGACCATCGTGAGAGCAGAAATATCTATGCAGATAACGTCATCATCGCAAGTGGGGGCGTGGGCTCTTTGTATGCCTACCATACAAACGCACCATGTATCAGTGCTGATATGCAGGGGCTTTGTGCCCTTAAGGGGATAGAACTTGCAGATATGGAGATGATGCAGTTTCATCCGACTGTTTTTGTAGATAACAACTCCGCACAAAAACTGCTTCTTACTGAGGCGCTTAGAGGTGAGGGTGCTACGGTTGAAGATGAGAAGGGGAGAAGATTTCTTTTTGATTATGACGAGCGAGGTGAGCTTGCTTCACGCGATATCGTAAGCAAAGCGATTTACGACCATCATAAAAAAACAGGGATGCAAACCTACCTCTCATTTAAAAATTTCGAGCACGTCTACTTTACAAAACGCTTTCCAAATCTTTACAAAAATCTTCAAGATTTAGGTTTTGATGTGCCAAAACAGCGTGTACCGATATCTCCAGCGTTTCACTATGCTATCGGGGGGATTAAAACAGATGTCAATGGCGCGGTCTCTGGCGTAAGGTCTCTTTATGCTGTAGGAGAGGTTGCTTCGACAAAAGTGCATGGAGCAAACAGGCTTGCTTCTAACTCGCTCTTAGAGGGTCTTGTCTTTGGAAAAAGAGCGGTTGCGCATCTTTTGAGTAAAAAAGAGCAAAAAAAGAGTGTTACATTTGAAGTCGCTGATGAGGTGATGAGCTACAAAGAGGATAAAGAGAAAAAAAATCTTCTTCGCCGCATTATGTGGGAGAATGTCTCCATCGTGCGAACAAAAAGTGGTTTGAAGAGTGCGTTAGAGCAGATTAATGCTCTTTTGAATGAAAAAATTGGTAAACTTCTCAAATTTCGTTTGCTTAGCGCAAGAGAGATTGTTCTTGCTGCATTAGCGAGGGATGAGTCTATCGGGGTACATTTTATACAAAAGGATGAAAATGATTAGGTTGTTAATGCTCTTGTTTCTTGGGTTTGGTTTTGCGTACGGGAGTACGGGTGGTACGGAGGCGGGTGTTATACCAGATTTGACATTTACATGGGTGGGGTTTGCCGCACTTATTATCTTTGTTATCGGATACTATTTTATTGCTTCTGAAGAGAAGTATCATTTAGACAAAGCTAAACCAGCACTTTTTACGGGTACTTTTTTGTTTATTCTCGTCGCAATGTATTATGCCCTCAATGGCATGGATATGAATATGGTGCATACACAAGTTGAGCATATTATCCTAGAGATTGCAGAGATTTTCTTCTTCTTGTTTGTTGCGATGACGTTTATCGAGTCGATGATTCACATGGGTGTTTTTGATAGACTTAAATACAACCTTGTATCTAAAGGGTATAGTTATAAAAAGCTCTTTTGGGCAACGGGGCTATTGGCATTTTTCATCTCTCCTGTAGCAGATAACTTAACGACTGCTCTCATCCTCTCTACTGTTCTTATCACCATTGAGCGCAACAAAGCGTCATTTTTGGTTCCAGGGGCGATAAACATCGTCGTTGCAGCAAATGCTGGCGGTGCTTGGAGTCCTTTTGGAGATATCACAACCCTTATGGCGTGGGCTGCAGGAAAGGGCGAGTTTGTTGACTTCTTGTTCCTCTTCCCTGCTTCTATTGGAGGGTTTCTTGTAACGGGTTATCTCTTAAGCAGATTTGTACCAGATGAGACACCATTTTTTGATGCAACTACAGAGAAAAAACCTGAAATGATGCATGGTGCTAAAGTGGTTATTGGGCTTGGCGTCTTTACTATCGTATGTGCTGTTTTATCGCATCAAATCCTACACTTGCCTGCAATGTGGGGAATGCTCTTTGGTCTCTCTCTGCTCAAGCTTTATGCATACAGACTTAAAAAAGTGCATAACTCTCAGTTCAATATCTTCCACTCCATCGCAAAGATTGAGAACAACACGCTTCTCTTCTTCTTTGGTATCTTAGCGGCGGTTGGAGCGCTTCACTTTGTAGGTTGGCTTGGACTTGCGGCTGTGGTTTATGACCCATCAGTTCTTGGTCCTACATGGTCAAACATCGGTGTCGGTTTCCTCTCTGCCATCGTGGACAATGTTCCCGTCATGTCTGCAATCCTAAAAGCAAACCCAGATATGGGTGTTGACCAGTGGATGTTGGTTACTATGACTGCTGGAATCGGCGGTTCGCTTATCTCATTTGGTTCTGCTGCAGGCGTTGGTGTTATGGGCAAACTCCCTGGAATCTATACATTTGGTTCACATATGAAGTATTCGTGGACTATTTTGGTAGGCTATTTTGTTTCACTTGCTATCTGGTATATTCAGTATGATGTGCTAGGACTTTACATCAAACATTAAACAAACTTTGTGTATCCTTTTGTTATCAAAAGGGTGCATAACCCTCTTCAAACACTCTTTTCAAAGGTATCCGTATGACAAATGTTAGCATTATAGTATTAGATTTTGGGTCTCAATATACCCAGCTTATAGCTCGACGCTTACGTGAAGATAAAATTTACTGCGAGATTCTTCCTTACCATACGAAAGTAGAAGATATCAAAGCAAAAAATCCACAAGGCGTTATCCTAAGCGGAGGTCCATCTTCAGTTTATAACAAAGATGCGTATGTGGTGGATCAAGGTGTTTATAGCATGGGGATTCCTGTGCTTGGTATCTGCTACGGTATGCAGAGAATCGCGGTGGATTTTGGCGGAAGTGTTATTCGCTCAAATCACCATGAGTACGGCAAAGCTGAACTAACGATAAATAATTATGAGAACGATTGTTCACCACTTTTAAAAGATTGTGATGATGGGCGCATCGTTTGGATGAGCCATAGCGATAAAGTAGATGTTCTTCCTGAAGGTTTTACGCCGATTGCAACCTCTGCAAACTCCCCTTATGCGGCTATTGCGGATGAAAAAAGACGCATTTATGCGATGCAGTATCATCCAGAGGTGCAACACTCTGAAGAGGGCTATTTGATGCTTCGCAACTTTGCAAGAACTATTTGTGGAGTTACAGAGAAGTGGAAGATGGAACACTTTTTAAAAGAGCAGATTAAGAGCATTCGTGAGAAAGTAGGAACAGGCAAAGTTCTTTGTGGACTAAGTGGCGGAGTTGACAGTTCGGTCGTTGCCGCTATGCTTTATGAAGCTATCGGAGAGCAGTTGGTTCCTGTTTTTGTTGACAATGGACTTTTGCGCAAAGGCGAGAGAGAGCAGGTTGAAGAGGTTTTTAAGATTAACCTCAAAGTCCCTTTGGTTGTTGTAGATGCTAGAGAAAACTTTTTAAGTAAACTTGCAGGTGTGAGTGACCCAGAGAAAAAACGCAAAATTATCGGGCATACATTTATAGAAGAGTTTGAAAAAGAGGCTAAAAAACATGACGGTATCAAGTTTTTGGCACAAGGCACGCTCTACCCTGACGTTATAGAGTCTATCTCTGTAAATGGTCCATCAGAGGTTATCAAGTCACACCACAATGTCGGCGGATTGCCTGATTGGATGGATTTTGAACTTATCGAGCCATTACGTGAACTTTTCAAAGATGAAGTGCGCAAAATCGGTCTGGAGCTTGGACTTCCAGAGAGCATGATTAACCGCCATCCATTCCCTGGACCAGGACTTGCGATTCGTATCATGGGTGATGTCAATGATGCGGATTTGACGCTGCTTAGAGAAGCGGATGTTATCTTGCTTGATGAGTTAAAAGCAAGCGGATATTACGCAAAAACTTGGCAGGCATTTGTGGTTCTGCTCAATGTAAAATCAGTCGGTGTTATGGGCGACAACCGTACGTATGACAACACGGTATGTGTGAGAGTTGTTGAAGCAGTAGATGGGATGACGGCAACATTTGCGCATCTCCCGCATGACCTCCTAGAGCGCATCAGCAGACGAATCATCAATGAAGTTGATGGTATCAACCGCGTAGTGTATGATATATCTTCAAAGCCACCAGCTACTATCGAGTGGGAGTAAATTATTCAAAATTTCAGCACACTTTGAAATGATTAGACTTCGACATAGTTCACTATGTCTGCAGTCTAAAACATTCCAAATTGCACTAAACTTTTGATAATTTAAGAAGGAATTGTTGTATGCCAAAAAAAATCTACCTCTTTGCCACTTCTAAAAGTGAGCATGCTACCAATGTCAAATCTTTAGATGTCAGGTTTTTAAAGCCCGACATCAACTTTTCTCGTTATGACTATCTCATTGTCACATCCAAGCAGACAGTAAAAGCACTAGAACAGTACAACAAAGAAGATTTTATCGATATTCCCGCACTTTGCGTGTCGCTTAAGACGGCAGACGCATACAAGGAATTCGGCGGAAAAATCCTAGCTATTGGGGATGGTTACGGCGATAATCTTGCAAAAAATATAAAAGAGTTTTCAAAAGAGACAAAATGGCTCTACCTCCGTGCGGAGCTTGTCGCGTCTGATTTTGTGCAAAGAAGCAGGGACGAGGGCTATAGCATAGAAGAAGAGATTTTGTATGTGAGCGAGTGTTCACAAGAGATTTTAGATGTGAGAGTAGATGATGACTCAACGCTCATCTTTACCTCTCCCTCATCCATAGAGTGCTTTTTGAAAAACAACACTATCCACCCAGATGCTAAAGTAATCGTCATAGGCACAACAACAGCTAACTGTTTGCCAGACGGAGTTAAGCATATAGTAAGCCAAAGTACCTCCATAGAGAGTTGTATCGAGCTTGCTATAAATACCAAACCCAACTAACTATACATACTTAAAATAAAAGAGAAGCTATTAGCTATGAGGCGTATCTTTGCAGCCCTAGCAGGGCTAAGGCAAAAAGATACAACGAAGTAGATGATAGCTTCTCTTTTACCCGAAGGGCGACTTCATAGCCCGCTATTGTTTCGTTGAAACTCCTTGAAACTACTAGTAGTTCCTGCGGAGTTTCGCCTAGCACTAGCAGACTATGAAGTCGTTTTAAGTATGTATAGTTAGTCGGGTTTGGTATAAAGTAGTGTTTTATAAAACATTTTGTATAATGTTTCTAGTAGTCTGGGGAGTCCGCCTTATCGCATTATGAGGGTTCTACATTTTCACATAGCGAACTAGTAGCGCTCTCGTGTGTTGGTGCTATCGTTTGAGATACGTTTACTCTGTCGAGATAATGCCGCCGTTAGAGAACCTCGCTTCGCCCAAATACGGCTTTTTAGAACCAAGCCAAACGCGAAACGGCTGCTCGGGCTACTTATTGAAAATATTTGTTGAAGATATTTCGATATTTTGAACAGATTTTTGAACTAATTTTGGAGTTTTTATGAAGATTTTGATTATCGGCAATGGTGGCAGAGAGTACTCTATAGCACGCGCAATTTTAAATGAACAAGAGGTGCATGAGCTCTTTTTTATGCCTGGAAATGGCGCGACTTCTTCTTTGGGGACAAATCTCAACATCAAAGATTATAACGCTTTGGCGGAGTTTGTCAAAGAAAATGGTGTTGGGCTTACTATCGTAGGACCAGAAGCTCCGCTTGTAGATGGTGTGGTAGATATCTTTAAAGCACATGAACTTGTCATCTTTGGACCAAGCAAAGAGGCGGCACAACTTGAGGGCTCAAAAGTTTATATGAAAAACTTTTTGGCAAAGTACAACATCCCAACAGCACGCTACATTGAGACTGATTCTATCGAAAAAGCATTTAAGTTTACTGAGACACTAACTGCTCCTATAGTCGTAAAAGCGGATGGACTTTGCGGCGGCAAGGGCGTTATCATCGCACTTACACATGATGAGGCAAAAATCGCTATCTCCGAGATGTTGAGTGGCAAAAGTTTTGGAGATGCAGGGCGCAAGGTTATCGTAGAGGAGTATCTGGATGGGTACGAGCTATCTATGTTTGCGGTTTGTGATGGTAAAGACTATATCCTTCTTCCAGCGGCACAAGACCATAAGAGACTAAAAGATAACGACGAGGGACCAAATACTGGCGGTATGGGTGCTTATGCGCCAACACCTTTGGTTGATGAAGCGCTTTACCAAAAAGTAAGAGAGCGCATTATCCGCCCGACACTTGATGGGATGCGCCAAGAGGGTGCGCCATTTGAGGGTGTACTTTTTATCGGTATCATGGTTGTCAAAGGAGAGCCTATAACTTTGGAGTTCAATGTTCGTTTTGGCGACCCAGAGTGCGAGATACTTATGCCGCTTATGACTTCAAGTGTGAGCGATATGTTCTATAAAGCCGCTACAAAGAGACTAGGCGAGATAAAAGTGGAGTTCTCAAAACAGTATGCAGTTGGCGTGGTTATGGCAAGTGCAAACTACCCTTATGACAACTCAACTCCTGCTGAGATTATCGTGGATGATGTCTGCCACGCGGAGATTGAGGCATATACGCATATCTCTTACGCGGGTGTAAGCAGAGTAGATGATAAACTCTATGCAGATGGTGGAAGAGTGCTTGTGTGTGTAGGTCTTGGCGATACCATCAAAGAGGCGAGAGACAGAGCCTATATGAGATGCGGACAGGTTCATTTTGCAGGTAAAAAACTGCGTACAGATATAGCGTACCAAGCGCTATAAAAAGAGGGTAAGTGAACGAAGAGATTCAAGATAGAATGCACCGCGAGGGGATGCATCTCGCATCGATAAAAAAACGCTCTTTTGCTTTTTTTGTGGATGAGATGCTGCTCTCTCTTTTGCTCATTCTCTCACTGGGGGACTCCTTTTTTGAGGCAAAAACAGTCGAAGAGATGATTCTTCTCACCAACCAGTTTGTTTTAGAATATATGGCGATAAAAGTTATTTATCAAGCCTATTTTGTGATGCAGTATGGTGCAACGGTGGGAAAACTTCTTGTAAAAATTAGAGTTGTGGAGATGAAAACATTGCAAAAGCCAAATGTTGTTGTAGCGCTCAATCGTGGGGTTGTTCGAGTGTTGAGCGAGATGCTCTTTTATCTGGGATTTTTATGGGGAGTGTTAGACCCACTCAGACAAGCTTGGCACGACAAAAGTGCTAAAACAGTAGTCGTCGATGTCTAAGGCAGTCCTTTTCCTGCTTTTTTTTGCAGCAAGCGTATGGGCAGAGGATGCAAAAGTAGAGGTATTTGCCACTACGATGGATACACAAGAGAACATTGTCACAGCCAATGGCGATGTAGTGGTTATCTATCAAGATTATCATTTAAGTGCAAAAAAAGCGCGTTATGACAGAAACAGCGGTGATTTGGAACTCTTTGGAAATATTGCGGCAAGCCAAGGGGAGAACATCAAGCTTCTAGGCGAATACGCTAAGTTAAACATAGCAAACAAAGAGCGGACATTTCAACCATTTTTTATGCTGGAAAAGACATCAGATGTTTGGCTCAGCGGCGATGAGGGGTATGCAAAAGATACGGATGTTGAAGTGACATCGGGAGTTATGAGCGGATGTGACCCAAACAACCCTCTTTGGAAGATGGAGTTTAC
>CAXNED010000052.1:0-7604 GCA_964201385.1 Sulfurimonadaceae bacterium
AGAGAAGTCGCTCTACATTTCCCTTTTTTGCTTTGACTTCAAGCAGGTCAACTTTTTTTGCGTACCCGACTTCTATCATCTCTTTTGTCATCGTCTCTAAGGTCTCTATATTTTTCAATATGACTTTCAAATTTGCCATAGAGTCCTCAAGTAGCGCCATGTCGTAAAAACTTTTTCTTAGTTCATAAATCTTTTCGCTAATCACTTGAGACTTCTCAAGTTTTTTGATTTTTATGACAGAATCCATAATCTCTTCATAGCTTGATAATTTAAAGCCCGTAAAGAGCGGAACTTCATACTTGAGTTTGCTTTGGAAGTAGTTTCTAGCGTCTGGGTAGTTTAGGTCGTTTGGGGGAGTGGTGTAGTCAGGATTTCCAGCCATAAAGTTATCCATAAACTCTTTTGCCCCAAAATCCCCAAAATTAGCCTCTCGTGAGCTAAGTTTGAACCCAAAGACATTTCCAGCATCATCAGAGTTTGCAAAATCTTGGATAAAGTCAAGTTTTCCATAGTGGTTGCCAGAGGCGATTTTTGCATCTTGTAGCGCACTCTCTATGTCGATGGTGGCAGCTTCAATCTCTAAGTTTTGTGATTTAAGTAGCTCAATACCCTTTTTGAGGTCAATCGTCTCGGATGCATGTACCCCAGATGTAGCAAAAAAGAGGGTTAAAATAAAAAAAGCAGATAAATATTTCATAAGCATTTCTCTCCTTAAAATTAAGTTCAAATAATAACATATATTTTGTTTTATTATAATGTAAATTTGAATTCTAACTATTTTATTATAATTTGTATAAAAAAGTCATTACCCCTCTGGGAGATGAGTTTTTAGAGAAGTTTGAGCGCTATGAGAAGATATTTTTGGTTGAACTGATTGATCATTTCAGAATCTTTCATCATCATCTTAAGTGCTTCAAAAGAGGAGTACTGTGTTCTATGCGGTCTCACGCTTGTAAGCGCATCAAAAACATCACATATACTTAAAATAGAAGCAAAATCACTCATCTCAGCCTTTGTAAGATGGTTTGGATAGCCGCTGCCGTCATAGCGTTCATGATGGTGCATGATGGCATCTAGTATGTAAGGGTCATGAATCTTGTTTTGCTCAATAATTTCAACACTGTACTGTGAGTGTTTTTGTACGCTTTTGCTCTCTGCTTCGCTTAGTCGCGTCGCTTTTTCAATCACTGTATGGTCTATCTTTTTAAGACCGACATCGTGCAAGAGTGCTGCCGTACCAAGTTGTACGAGTTGCTCATCATTAAATTGGAGTTTATTGCCAAGGATGAGAGAGTAGATGGCAACATGGAGTGAGTGGTTTGCCAAAGCATCGTTGTTGATAAAGTGAGGCATGGTGTTTCTTGCAAAGTTTACATCATGCTTGATGAGATAGATAATTGATTTGATAATCAGTGCGACGCAATTAGCATGTATTTTTTTCTCAGGACTACTCATAAACATATCAAAAAGTTGTTCGGTAACATCATAAAGCAGTGCTACTCTTTTTTTTAGGTTGTCTCTGTTGTGGCGTATGTAGTATTGGAGGCTCTCACACGAGAGAATTTGTTTTGCTTCATCCGTTTTTGCTATATAGAGTGCTTCTTGATTTTTTAGTTTTGCGTGGAGTGCCTCAGAGATAAGCGTGCCCGCTTCAATGATGATAGTATACTCGTCACTCTTTTTTATGAAAATGTTATAAGGAACTATTTCGCCCACTATGAGCGTGTTTACGTCCAAAGAAGTATAAAGATGGGAATAGTCTAACTTTGTTTTGATGATTTTCATGGGTGGAATTATAACAGCCAAATCTTAGAATAAATCTATAACTAAAGCATATTTTGCTAAAATTTCATCTCTAAACAAAAGGCAAAAATAAAATGCAGATGATAGTTGATTCTCTTCGCAAAAAAGGCAAACTTTATAAAAAAATGCAAGAGATTACTCCAAATGAACTTGGCATAAGAAATAAAATCAAGATATACAAAGCTACCGATATCAGCGGCTATTTTTGGGCTATTTTTGCCGTGAGCCAAAAAAGCAAACTGCTTATGAAAGATGTACATAAGTTTGAAGAGATTTATGCAAAACTTACGCTCTACATGGGACACAACTTTAAACATAAGGTTCTTTTTATCGATGCACCACTCTGTTCAAAGGCAAAAGAGGCATTTTTGCAACAGGGTTGGAAAATCCACTAATGCTTCTTTGCGACATCGGCAACACAACCTACCATTTTTTTGATGAAAAAACATCCTATAAAGAGGATGCAAAACTCTTTAACCCGCTTCTTGTTAAAGAGAGAGTTTTTTATATTTGCGTTAATGCAGAGGTTGGGGAGCGCATAAAAGGGCTTGAAAATTGGGTGGATTTGTCTCTTTATATAGACAAAAAAAAGTACTATGAGACGATGGGAATCGACAGGATTATGGCGTGTGAAGCGATAATAAACGGTGTCGTTGTGGACGCTGGAAGTGCCATCACTGTGGATAGAGTAAAAGATGGCGTGTTTGATGGCGGTTTTATCTATGCGGGGGTAAAAGCGATGCAGGGTTGCTACAAAAACATCTCTTTGGCACTGGAGTACTCATTTAACTTTGAGCTTGATTTGGATAAAATGCCAAAAAATTCCCAAGATGCGATTAGTTACGGTTATCTGAAGCCATTTTGCGCTGAAGTACTCTCTTATGGCATGCAGATATATCTTACAGGCGGCGATGCAAAGCTTTTTGAGAGGTTTTTTGCAGATGCGGTTGTGGATGATACACTGCTTTTTAAAGGGATGAAAAATATTATGAAAAAGGCTAATTTATGCTAACAGTTGCACTTCCAAAGGGTCGTATCGCAAAAGAGACGTTAGAGATTTTTGAGACCATTTTTGGAGAGGGTTTTGCATTTGATGATAGAAAACTCATACTAGAAACTCCGAAATTTCGTTTTTTACTTGTAAGAAATCAAGATGTTGCGACCTATGTTTTTCATCAAGCGGCAGATATCGGTGTCGTGGGGCTTGATACGCTAGAAGAGCAGGGGCTTGATGTTATCAGGCTTCTTGATTTGAAGCGTGGTATCTGCAAAGTGGCTATCGGGATGAAAAAGGGCGAGAAGTTTGACCTCGATAAGCCTGAAATAAAGGTAGCGACAAAGATGGTAAACATCACAAAACGCTACTTTGAAGAGCGTGCGGTCTCTGTGGATATCATCAAACTTTACGGCTCTATCGAACTAGCACCCCTTATAGGGCTTGCGGATATGATAGTAGATGTGGTTGAAACGGGTGCGACTATGAAGCAAAACGGTTTGGAGGTTGTGCAAGATATGATGACATCATCTACGTATCTCATCGCCAACAAAAACAGTTACATCGCTAAAAAAGATGAAGTTTTGGATATCTACGAGAAGATAAATGCAGTCATCAAAGCAGAGCAAAATGACAAATCTTGACCTTTACGCAAAAGCAGAACATCTTCTTGGCATAGAAGAGGCGACAGAAGCACTTTATGATCTCTACCGCTCTGAGCTGGATGGATATGCAGTAAAAACGCTCCTAGATATCGGCTGTGGACGTGGCGGTTTTATGCAGCGTATGCAGAGTGATGGCGTTGTCTGTAAGGGAATCGACCTTAGTGCGGTGATGGTTGAGGAGTGCAGAGCAGTCGGACTTGATGCCGAGTGTATCGATGTAGCTGATGTTGATGGAAAGTACGATGCCATCGTAGCCATTTTTGATGTGCTTAACTTCTTAAACGAAGAGGAGCTTTTGAAGTTTATGGATGCGCTCTCTCTTAGACTAAACGATGATGGGGTTTTTATCGCAGATATCAACACGCTTTATGGTTTTAGAGATGTGGCAGAGGGGACGATGAGCAGTGAAAACGAGAGCGAATTTCTCGTTGTTGACGCTGTTTTTGAGGATGAGAAGCTTTTTACAAAGTTCACTCTCTTTGAAAAAGAGGGTGATGCACGATATACAAAGTACCAAGATACAATTGTGCAGTATTTTCATAAACTAAAACTCTTTGAGAAGCTTCCAACACTCAAACTCATAGACAAGCAGACTTTTTCGCTTTACGATACAAAAGACAAAACGCTTCTTATCTTTAAAAAACGTTAAGTTTTTTGTGGGGAAATAGTTATCTTACTTATCTCCGCAGTTGCGCCAAGACGCATTGGGGGTCCCCAAAATCCTGTCCCTTTGTTGACATAAATCTGTAATCTTTGGTTGTGTCGGTGCAGCCCGCTGACATAAGGTTGTTGAAGTTTTACTAGAAATCTAAATGGATAGAGTTGACCGCCATGCGTATGCCCGCTAAGCATCAAATCCACGCCCTCAAAAACTTCCTCTATAAACTTTGGTTGGTGAGCTAAAAGCACCGTTGGGCTGTTTTGAGTTTTGTGAAGGGCTTTTTGCAAATCTGGCATATGGCTTTTGAGCCTATACCCCATGATGTCATACACCCCTGCAAGATAAAAACCCTCTCCCTCTGCACCGATGTAGACATTTTCATTTTCCAAAACTCTAATGCCAAGAGATTTCACACTCTGCAAAATTGTCTCTATGTCATGGAAATATTCGTGATTGCCAACGATGTAGTATGTTCCAAAGGTTGCGTTGAAGTTTTTTAATGCACTCAGTGCCTCTTTTGCTTTTGAGACATCAATATCTATCAAATCGCCCGTGATAACAACGATGTCAGGATGCAGTGCATTGACCTTTTGAACAATCGTTTTGATAAAATCTTCGTCAATCAAACCGCCGATATGAATATCGCTTATCTGTGCGATAGTGTAGGGCTTTTTAAGATTTTTGATGTTGACATGCACTCTCTGAATTTCTATAAATCTTGCTTCATATAAAGAGCGCAAACTTAGTGTAGTAGCGGCTGCGAAAGAGGATATGTCGAGTGTTTTTTTGAAAAAGTTTCTGCGTGACTGTGAGAGTGGAAGAAGTTGCAGTAGAGACCTTGAGATGTCATAAACAACGGCTGTGCAAAAGAGTAAAAATAGCACTCCAATGGGGATGGAGAAGAGAAAGTAGAGCCAGTTTGGGATGTGAAGAGAGTAGCGCGCGAGCATATAGCCTGCAATACCAAAGAGATTGGTAAGCAAAAAGATGTAAAAAAAGAGTTTTGCGTTGTTGGAAATATCTAGTTTTTGAACGAAGCGCCTCCAGATGTAGAGATGCAGTAAGATAAAAACGCCTAAAAATGCACTAAAGAAGAGAAGTTGATTCATGGCAAAAGTATAACCAAGAATAAACATAACTTTAAAAACATTCTCTTGTTTTTTTAAAAAGTCTCATAAAAAGAAATAAAAAGCTAAAATTTGTCGAAATTATGTCAAGGAATAAAAATGAAAAAAAGTTTAGTAGCTGTTTTAATGGTATTTTCGCTTCTCTCTAACGCAAATGCGAGTGAAAAAACAGGATGCGTGCTAGCACAAAGTGGTGATGTTGAGGTGAGTTGGATAGGGTATAAAACTCCTAAAAAAGTCGGTGTGGGCGGAGTTTTTGATAAAGTTGCCTATACTCCAGCAACAAAAGAGGGAGAGAACTTTCGGACTATTTTGGTAGGCTCTTCTGTTGTTATCGATAGTTCAAGTGTGAACTCCAAACATGCAGACCGTGATGCAAAACTTGCAAAATTTTTCTTTGGTATGATGCAGGACAAAAATATCAATGCAAAAATCGTTGATATCAAGGCAGATAAAAAAGTAAAAGACGCACCAAGAACTGGTGTTGTGGACGTAGAGATAGCGATGAATGGTGTGAAAAAAGTTGTTCCGATGACATACAGTTTTGATAATGAGATTTTTGAGGCAAAAGGGAGCATTGATGTCTTAGATTTTCAAGCAAATAGCGCACTCAAAGGCATCAATGAAGCATGTTTTGACCTTCATGAGGGAAAAACATGGAGCGAAGCAGGGATTGGCTTTAAGATGAAAATCATAGCGACACTTTGTACTACTAAATAACAAAATCCAGAGCACTCTTAATAGCGTTCATATAGCTAAGAGTGCTTGCTTTGCCCTGATAAGCGATATCAAACGCCGTTCCGTGATCTACTGAAGTTCTGATGATAGGCAGATTTAGCGAGACGTTGATGCTCTCATCAAAATAGAGTGCTTTGAGCGGTGCCAAACCTTGGTCGTGGTACATGGCGACAAAGTGGGAAAATCTTTCTCGTCCGTGGGGTGTAAAAGCGGTGTCTGGAACGAGTGCGCCGACAAATACCTCTTTGCCAATGCTCCTGTTTGCCTCTTCTATCGCCGTTTCTATAACTCTCTCTTCATCTCCCAAAACGCCGTTGTCTCCCGCATGAGGGTTTAGTCCCAAAACGCCAAATTGTTTCTCTGGAATGGCTCTGTTTAAGTCATAAAAGAAGCGAAGAAGCGCATCTTTTGTGATGTGGCTTGCAACTTCTCGTAGAGGGATATGTTCGGTGTAGAGTGCGACAAAGAGTTTTTCGCACCCAAGCATCATGATGGCATCCTTTTTAAAATACTCACGAAGCAAATCGGTATGCCCTTTGTACTTCAAACCCGCTAACATCCACGCTTCTTTATGGATGGGAAGTGTGACAACAGCGTCTGCTTTTTTCACCTCGCATAGTTTGATGGCACTTAAAAATGAGTCATAAGAGTATCTCCCCGCATCTGCATCGACACACCCCTCTTTGATGTTAAAACTGCCCGTAACTTCAACTATCTCAAAATCAGACGGCGGAGTGATGTCCAAAAGTTCACAAGCCTGATGAAGCATGTAAGAGTTGATGCAGTAGAGCGGTTTGCATAGTTTTGCAACCTCTACATGCGCCTTTAACGCTATCTCAATCCCGACACCGTTTAAGTCGCCTATGCTTATGGCTATGGTTTTTTTATCAAAATAGTTCTGCATGACTTCCTATCTCCACAAGGGCAAGTTCTAGTATATTTTCGTTGATTCTATAGATGAGAAGCAAATCAGGTCTTATATGGCACTCTCTACAGTTTTTATAGTTTCCTGTGAGTTGATGGTCTTTATATTTTGGTTCTAAAGCTTCTGCATTTGCCAGCTTTTCAATGATGAATAGCGCATCATCTTGTTGTTTTGTAGATAGTTTTTTAAAACCTTTCTTAAAAGAGGCAGTTCTGAAAATTTCGTATTTCAAGAGAGTAAATCTCTTTTTAAATCTTCAATACTTTTAAACTTCTCACCTTTTCTTGCTTCTAGCTCTTCTAAAGCTATTCTCATTCTCTCTTGTGGAACTTTAAGCTCAAAAGGTATGGAGTGCGTCAAGGCAACCTGTTTGCAAAAAAGGTTGATTCCATCACTCAAACTTAGCCCATACTGTTTTAAAACCTCAATTGTTATCGCTTTTGCTTCACTGTCTAAGCGTATGCTTGTACTAGCTCTCATAAAAACACCTCAAATTTTTTATTTAATTGTACCACATTTGTGGTGCAATTTATCTTGTTGTGAGCTTCTTCATCTCTTTAACCGCCTCTGAGAGACCGCTAAAGACGCTTTTTGCTATGATGCTTTGACCTATGTTTAGCTCTGTGATTTCGGTGATTTTCATCATCTCATGAACATTGTGGTAGTTTAGTCCGTGTCCTGCGGCTACTTC
>CAXNED010000053.1:0-7588 GCA_964201385.1 Sulfurimonadaceae bacterium
CAGCACAAGAAAAAGAGATATGCCCAAAATGCAATATGCCACTGCCAAAGTCCAACATCCACACAGCAAGACTTGATGCCAACTCCAAAAAACACTCTTTCGACGATGTCGGATGTCTTGTTTTATGGGCAAAAGAGCATGATGTGGCACTGGATGGTGCAAAAATAGAGGTTTTTTCAAACGACACACACAAGTACATTGACGCACACAAAGCACACTTTACTATCAACGAAAAAACTCCTATGAACTATGGATTTGGAGCGTATGAAGAGCGAAAAGCTGATACAATTGCAATAAATGAAGTAGCACTCAAAATGTTGCGTGGTGAGCATATGGCAAATCCAAAAATCAGAAAACAGATACTAGGACAATAGATGAAAAATCTCTATCTCATCGCATATTTAGACCTCAAAGAGTCCATAAGAGCAAAATGGTTTTTAGTCTATTCGCTCGTTTTTGGCGGACTTATCGCCCTCTTTTTTATCGCAGGAGTAACAGAATCTCAGGTTATGGGTTTTAGCGGACTAAGCAGACTTCTTTTGATGTACATCCAAATCACCATCGTGATTTTGCCCATATTTATCCTCATTACCACCGTTCGCTCCATCTCTGGCGACAGAGATAACCACATTTTAGAGTACATGCTCTCCTTTCCCATTTCGCTCAAACACTATTACTGGGGCAAAATCATAGGAAGATTTATCACGGTCTATCTTCCCGTACTCTTTGCGATGGTTATCGCTATCGTCTATGGTGCCATCAAGGGTGCAGCGATTCCATGGAGCATCTTCTTTTTATACACAGGGCTTCTCTTTTCGCTCTCAAGTACATTTTTAGGAATCGCTTTTTTTATCTCCTCTTTTGTCAAATCTTCAGAGGTTGCTCTTGGTGTCGCATTTTTTATCTGGATATTTTTGTTGGCATTTATCGACATAGCACTTATCTCGCTTATGTTGCAACAGAGATTCAACGAGGGCGTCATCCTCTTTATCGCCCTCATCAACCCAATGGAGCTTTTCCGTGTTGCCGCCATCTCTCTATTTGACCCAGAACTTACCGTTATGGGTCCTGTGGCGTTTTACATACTAGACCTCATGAGTCAGGGTCTTTTTGTGCTTGTTGCTATAGGCTATCCGCTTCTACTTGGGCTTATGTTTGCTACATTTGGGTTTGTTATATTTAAGAAAAAAGATTTAGTTTAAAGGAAAAATCATGAAAATAGTTCTTATCGCCGTCCTGCTACTCAGCACGCTACTCTCTGCCTACACAATGGATTATGACAAAGAGAGTGAGTGTGTAGTTAGAAAGCTAAAAGTCCACAAAGACCCGCAATGGGTCTCTAAAATCGAGCTTACCAATGGTAAAAAGCTCTTTTTTTCCAGTCCAAAGTCGATGATAGAGTTCTACCACCAGCCAGGCAGATGGTATGACATAGGTATAAAAAGCGAAGAGGATTTTAAAGAGCTTTTAGTAACGGACTACAACTCTCTCAAACCCATCGACGCAAAAGGAGCTTTTTATGTTTACGGAAGCAGCAAAACCTCACCAGCAGGCGATGACTTAGTACCTTTTGCAAGCTATGAAGAAGCAAAAATCTTTGCACAAAAAAACAACGGCAAAAAAGTGCTTAGCTTCAAAGAGATAAAGGAGTCCCTCATCAGGCTCCTCAACGGTAGTCTTTAATCACAAATACACCCTGATATTAACACTCTATTAACAAAAAATTCTTATATTTTTTTCTTTATAATGTTTTGTTTTTATACTTTTAATTCGCGCATTTTATTGCTGCATCCATAATCTTTGCACCAACTTTTTCAGGAGTTTTCTGTCCTGATGCCGCCTTGATACTATAGTCAATCATTTCTGCTTCAGAAACAACTTTTTCAATCTCATTTAACATGCAAATACAACGATTTTCTTGAATATCACCGCCATTTTCTGCACAACCCTTGATAAAATTATATTCAAACATCATCATATATCTCTCAGCAAACAAATACGTGGATGCAAGCAAACTAAACAAAATAATTTTTCGCACTTTCTTCTCCTAATTTTTAACTACTAATCTACAAAAATTATACAAAATTTATTCTTTTGTAACGATAAATAGAAGCTGTTGTTTTTATACTTTTAATAATATTTTTCTATGCTTAAATAATCAAGTAACCTAAACCATAAGTCATGGAAAAATATTCCTAGTATTGTCGTAATTCAAATATTTGTTAAAAGGATTAGTCATCACAACTTCTTCTTTCCTTATCTTCAAGCAAATTTTTTGCATTATTGCTTGTCACTACCTTTTTACCCGTTTTGGCTTCAAGTTCGGCTCGTGCGACTTTTGCTACATTACCGCCCAAGTTTTTGTGATAATGTCCGTGAGTGTCGCAAACTCTGTTCCCTCTTGCACTCCAACTCTATTCCACTCATCGGTAAGCTCTTTTCGTATCTCTATGCTTTTTAGTCTTTGATTTATCCAGTTTTGGCTGTATCCGAGTTCCAAATACTGCTTTAATGCTCTGTCAATACTAAGTTCAGGGTCGCTCATCTCATCGAGCCGCTCACTTGCCACCCTTGCCAACCAAAGCTTAAAAGGCTCTGCTTTTGGCGATGGGATAGACTGAATAAGCCTAAAAAGCTGCTCGGTATCGGCTACATCCGTAAGCCTCATTTTTCCATCGACCGCTTTCATCTTCAACTGGTGACAATTTGTCACCGTTTCATTTCCTTCATCTTTCAGGCGTTGTTTTAACTTATTCCAGTATTTTCTTGCTCTTTGAAAGTCTTGACTATCTGTCAAAATTTCAATAGCATCTACGATTGATACATACCATTTCTCTTGCACATCATCCCAAAGAGTTCTGACTTTCTTCTCTTCAAAAAGTTTGATAGATTCGTGCGGTTTCATCGGTTTTACCTTTTATAATCATTTCAAACATTATAGCTTTTGAGATAAATCAGCTCAAAAAATATTGCAATTTGCCATATTTTATGTAAAACTACTTCTCAAAAAAGTAGCAATACTCCAGATTTCCATCTTTGCCTGTGAGTTTTGAAGGCGATTTTAAAGACAGTTTCCATCCCAAAAGAGCGCATGCGTCTTCAAACTTTATCATGGCATTTAGTACCGCTTTTTCATCGCTAACCACGCCGTTTTTGTCTCTCTTTGCTTCTCGTCCGACTTCAAATTGCGGTTTGAAAAGCAGGATGATTTTGCTCTTTGCAAGCCTATCGACGGCATCTAAAATGTAGAGCAGAGAGATAAAAGCTACATCGCTTACTACTATGTCAAACTCTTTGTCGCTCTTGAACTCTCGTATGTCGCAACCCTCATGAGAACGGACTCTTGCGTCGTTTTTGAGGCTTTTGTGAAGCTGTTCTCGTCCGACATCTACTGCGGTTACTTGTCCAGCTCCTCTCTCTAGCAAAACCTGCGTAAAACCGCCTGTTGATGCACCGATGTCGAGTGCGTTCATCCCTTTTACATCAAGCTCTAACTCGTCCAAAAAAGCATCCAGTTTAAAAGCCGCACGGGAGACATACTCTTTATGCTCTTTGAGTGCAACTTTATCGCTCTCTTTGAGTACATGAGAACTCTTGATTATCTGCTCGCCGTTTACGCTTACAAACCCCTCTTTTATGAGTGTTTGTGCCTTGTTTCTGCTCTCGCACAAGCCATTTTCTACCAGATAGTTATCAAGCCTGCTCAATTTTTTCCCTCATCTCTTGCTCGCTAAGAACCGCAACGCCCAAATCGATGGCTTTGTCATATTTGCTTCCCGCATCTTCACCGTAAATGACAAAGTCCGTCTTTTTGGAGACGGAACTTACCACCTTTGCGCCCAGAGCTTCTAATATCTCTTTTATGGTGTCTCTTGACTCGCTCATGCTTCCCGTCAAAACAACACTTTTGCCTTTAAAAGGGTTCTCATGTGCCTCCTCTCTTTGAAGCGGCTCAAGCGGACGGAGTGTTGCTTGAAGTTTTGCAATTGTCTCTCTGTTAACACGCACAAACTCCAAAACAGACTCTGCCATCTCCTCTCCAAACCCTTCAAGTGCGATAATCTCCTCTTTTGAGGCATCCACAAAAGAGCTTCCAAATCTACTGCTAAGAGCCTTTGACGCAACCTCTCCGATATGCTCAATCCCCAAAGAGTTCACAAATCGCCAGTAATCACACCCTTTTGCCGCTTCAAGCGCATCGAGCAGATTTTGCGCTTTTTTCTCTTTGAAACCCTCTAAACTTAGCAGTTTTTCCATATTCAAATCAAACAAATCAAGCACACTTTTTACTAAACCTGCCTCAAAAAGAGCCTCGACTATCTTAGAACCCAAACCGTCGATATTGAGACACGGTTTTGAAGCAAAATAGATAATGGAGTTGATAACTCTGGCTTCGCATGTGAGATTTTGGCACTTTAAAAGCACACCCTCATCCAAAAGTTCACTGCCGCAAACAGGGCAAGAGGTCGGTTTTTGCACCTCAACTTCACTTCCCTTTCGCTCATGTGTTAAAACTTTTATGATTTTTGGTATCACATCGCCGCTTCTTAGGATGATAACTTTGTCGCCGATGCGGATATCTTTTCGCTCTATCTCGTCAAAATTGTGCAGCGTGGCTCTCTCAACAACAACACCGTCGATGTTTGTCGGCTCAACCACGGCAACGGGAGTAACAACGCCCGTGCGCCCAACTTGAAGCAAAATCTCTTTGAGCGAGGTTATCTTCTCAACGGCTGGAAACTTGTACGCCACGGAGAAACGGGGGTTTTTGACGGTATAGCCCATGTCTATCTGTGCGGCTATCTCGTTTACTTTTATAACCATCCCATCGAGCATCATGGCGTAACTTTCACGGTTTTTGTTCATCTCTTCATAAACCGCTTCTATCTCGTCAAAGTTTTGACATGTAGCACAAAGCGGTGGTTTTTTAAACCCCAAAGAGTAAATATACTCCATCTTTTGGCTCAAAAATTTCTGCTCCAGCGTGTTTTCTCCGACACCGTAAGGCAAAAAAACCAGATTTCGTGAAGCGGTGATGCTCGAATCCAACTGTCTCAAACTCCCTGCCGCCGCATTTCTGGGGTTTGCAAAAACCGCCTCGCCTTTTGCGGCTCTCTCATGGTTGATGCGCTCAAACTCCTCTTTGTAAAGCACCACCTCGCCCCGAATCTCGATGCGCTCTTTATGCACAATGGCAAGCGGGATGGAGCGAATCGTCTTGACATTTTGCGTTATCAACTCGCCCACACTGCCATCCCCTCTCGTGATGCCTTGGGTAAGCACACCGTTTTCATAGATAAGATTTAGCGATGCACCGTCATACTTTGGTTCACAATAAAAGGAGATATTACGGTCAAGTTTGTAGGTTTTGGTAAGCCATTTTTGCAGTCCATCAGCGTCAAAAACATCTTCCAAACTCCACATACGGCTAAGATGCGCTGCTTTTTCAAACCCATCAGATACACCGTCCCCCACTCTTTGCGTCGGTGAAGAGAGCAAAACATCCCCCTCATGCTGCTCTTCATACTCCAAAACTTCATGGTAGAGTTTGTCATAAACCTCATCAGTCGTCATAGGGTCGTCAAGGACATAGTAATGGTATGCGTAGAGGTTAAGAAGCTCTATGGCTTTTGTGTATTGTTCTTTATTCATAAGTGCAATTTTATCGAAAAGTTTATCAAACTATTTTTATGATAATGACTATCACTATTTATCTTAGATTAAGAAATATTTTACTAAACTTCTTATTGAGAATGAATATCACTTTAAAAAAGGTTAGAAAAATGAAAAAAATAGCTTTAGCACTTAGTATGGTTGCACCACTTGTCATGTTTGCAGATGTTATCCCTGCCATAAACTCCAAAGGTGGGGCGCAGGTTTTGCCTGAGGGGATGGTAAAGATTACGCTTAAACATATACAGTTTGATAGAGAAAATATGTTTGATGGCTCACATGAGGTGCAAAACAAGGAAAGTTTGGATGCGACGGCAAATATAACTCTGCTTAAACTAAACTACGGAGTTACAAAAACAACGACTTTGGGGGCTATCGTTCCCTATAAAAACATAGAAGCAACGGCAAAGCTTGGAGCAAATGATGTTGCCATAGATAACAGCGGAGTGGGCGATCTCATCTTGGTCGCAAGACATGTGCTTTTGCCGATGAGTGAATATGGGTTTCAACTCTCTCTTGATGGCGGCGTGAAACTCCCGACTGGTTCAAGCGACAACGGCTTTAAAAAAGCACCCGCTTTTGCAACGGGCATAAATACCCCGATGCCGACACAGATGGGAACGGGGGAGTTTGAGTACAAAATCGGGATGGGAGTTTCATATATGGTTGATGAGAGCTGGGAGGTGGATGCTCACACGATGTTTACTTACAGACCAAAAGCGGAGCATGATTATGACTTTGGAGATGAACTAAGCTTTGTTCTCTCTACGACAAAAGCTATCACAAAACAGATAAATGTGGGGATTGAGTATAATTTTGCGTACAATACCACAACCGACATGGGAAGCGACACAAATGCTATGCTTCGCTCAATGTTGCCGTTTAAGGCTTTTAGCGGAAGTGCGGGTTATGTCACGCCACAGATAGAGTTTTTGCCTTTTGGCAAACCAAAAATCCACTTTGGCGTGGGTGTTTCGTTCTTGGCACATTATGATGTCAAAGAGTATCAGCCGCTTGAAAAAGAGAGATTTGTTGCAAGAGTTGGGTACTTGTTTTAAAACTTGACCGAAATCAATGATAACTACTATCATTATTAGTAATATACGGAATATATTTAGGAGAACGGATTATGAAAAAATTACTCTATACACTTAGTGCGGTTGTACTTTTTGGTGCTTCTTTTGCGGATGCAAAGGTTGACAAACTGGTCGTTTCTGGTCCTTTTGCCTCTGTTTCGCACCCAATTCTTCACATGATAGAGACAAATGCTCTAGCCGATGTGGCGGACAAAGTAGAGTTTCGTGTCTGGAAAAATCCTGATGAACTTCGTGCTATGGCGATAAAGGGGGATGTTGATTTTGTGGCAGTTCCGACTAACACGGCGGCAACCCTCAACAACAAAGGCGTGGACATAAAACTGCTGAGTGTCTCTGTTTGGGGGATTTTGGGGATGATAAGCCGTGATAACACGCTCAAAACACTTAAAGATTTTAAAGGCAAAAAGATAGCCGTACCTTTTCGTGCAGATATGCCCGATGTCGTCTTTAAACAGCTTGCAAAAAAAGAGGGCTTAGACCCGCAAAAAGATTTTGAGCTGGTTTATGTCGCTAGTCCTGTCGATGCGATGCAGATGCTTATCATGAGACGAGTTGACCACGCACTTTTGGCTGAACCTGCCATCTCTATGGCACTTCGCAAAACAAAATCTTTTCCCGTGAGCCTTGTCGCACCCGAGCTTTACAGAAGCGTGGATTTGCAAGAGGCGTGGGGCAAAGCTTTTGGCACAAAAGGCGATATTCCTGAAGCGGGCATTGCAGTTATGGGACATGTCAAGGATGAACAGCTTATAAAAAGATTTCAAGAAGAGTATGCAAAGTCGCTTGAGTGGTACAAAGCAAACCCAAAAGAGGCGGGA
>CAXNED010000054.1:0-7316 GCA_964201385.1 Sulfurimonadaceae bacterium
ATATTGCTTCCAGCATCTGGCTTGAGTTTTTTCAGTATCAAACGCATAAGTTCTGTGCGATTTTCCACCATAAGCACAAGAGGCGAGACTTCACCGCCTTTTGCAACTGCTTTTGCGTAGATCATAAACATCAGCCACTGCGCAAGCGGAGTTCTTCCCATAAGAACCAAAACGTGGTGGATGGATGCTATCTTTTTTTGAAAATGAAAAACGCCAGAGTTGATGTAGCGAAGGAGTTGGAGGGTAATGGCATGATTTTTCTCAAACTCTGCCGTTATCTCATCTATATTTGTATCCTCCATAAGCAGCCTATAGAGTCTTAAAATATCTGCCTGTGCAGGGTCATACTGTTTACTCTCAAAAATTTTTGGTTCTGCAAAAAAGTAGCCTTGAAAAAGCGTACATCCCAAACTTTGCGCCAATGCATGCTTTACTTCATCTTCAATCTTTGTCCCAACAACAACGATGCCTTTTGTTTCTATCTGCTCGATAATCTCTTTTGTTTCATGATTGTCTATAAATGGAGCATGCATATTTACTTTGACATAAGAGAGTTCACTCCACGCCTCTTTGTATGTTTGCATCGTGTTTGCATCAAGCACAATCTCATCAAGCGCCAAAACAAAACCTTTTGCCCTAAGCTGTTGCAACCTCTCCACAACACGCTCACTCATAGGTACATCTTCAAGCAAAGAGAAGATAAAAAACTGGTTTGGGATGGTAAAAACGATGTCATTGAGAAGAAATTTTTCACCAATCTTGACAAAAGCCCTGCGCGCTCCAAGTATCTCATTTGTTCTAAGCTTGTTCAAAATAGTACTAATAACCATCGCCGAGCGAAAATCATTGTGCGCGTAACTATCTGCTTTTTCTCTTTGCGAGTATAAAACCTCGTATGCGTTAAGATTTCCATCTCTATCCAGAATGGGTTGGCGCCCTAAATAGATATTTTCCATACAGATAACCTCGCTACATAATAGCAAATTATAGTATATTTTTGCTACAATAAACCCCAAAATCAAGGAGAAACTATGCAAGCAGAAGAACTTTTAGGGGACACGGTTGAGTACCTTGTCGAGGAGCTCAGAAAAGCCGTTATGAAGATAGAAGACATTGCAACCAAAGTAAACAAAGGGGAACTTGGTGCCTATGAGGGGTTTATGGAGACCGAAAAACATAACAACAGAATTTTAGAACTTGGAAAAAAACTCAAAGAAAAAGGGTTAGATATCACGAAAATGGAGTTCTAACTCTTTTTGCTCACCTTATAGATAAAACTAAAAACCTCCGCAACAGCTCTATACAAAGCGTCTGGAACTTCTTTGTCAAGCTCTACTTTTGAGAGAAGTTCTATAAGGTCTTCATCTTTTTTTATCGGGAGATTGTGAAGTTCGGCGATTTTGATGATATTTTCTGCCGTGTTTCCCTGCCCTTTTGCCACCACACGCGGCGCATTTTCCTTTGTCGAATCGTACCTGAGCGCTACTGCTTTTTTCATACTTTTACCTCAAATCCCATATCTATATCCCTCTGCTCGCTCCCATACGCTAAGAGTGGATTTTTTTTGGTTGCTTCAAAGATGCGAATCTCTCTTGGCGTGATTTGCGCCTCTATAAGTGCTGCACGCAAAGAGGCGATGTTCTCTTTTACCCTCTCTTTAAGTGCTATGCTATCGGAGTAGATATGGATATTTATCTGGTTTTCATCATAGAGGGTGAGCTTGAGTTTGAGCGCGCCATACTCTTTGAGTGTGAGGTCGATATCACAGTAAAATGCACTATTTTTATCCTTGTTTATCGTGATATTTCCCTCTTGCAGGCTATCCCACGAAAAGGGAAGATAGAGCGAGGAGGAGTTTGAGAGATGCGATACAAGCTGAAAATAGTCTATCTGAAGCAGCGCTTTGTCGATTTGCTTGAGAATTTCTTGCTGATTTGCGTGTGAGGACTTTGTTATCTCATCACCAGCTTGAAGCAAAACCGCCTTTAAGTCTTGCGCTAAAATCTCTTTGACACCCTCTTGCGCTTCGAGTTTTTGGTGGTTGGTAAATGCGGTAAGTTTTGAGCTAATTGCGGCTGTCTCTTTTGAAAAAATTGGGTCTGCTTTTTCTAGCGCCACCTTCAAAACATCCACCACGCCGCGCATCTCCTCCACACTCTTTGGATTTTGAGCAACTTCGCCACTTTTAATACTCTCAACAAGTTTTGTAAGTGTCTCTAGCAATCCTTTAAGCTCTGGTTTTGTACTTTGCAGCAACTGTGGGCTCAGTTCTATCTGTGCGCTCAAAGTTTCCAGTGCATTTACAAGCGCACCTGAGTTGAAGTTTTCAGTGCTTAACATCTTTGGCGTTATGAGAAACTCAAGTTTTGCAAGTTGCTTCTCAAAAGCTTTTATGTGCAGTGCATCCGTACTTTTTGCCCCCTCGCCAAGCTTTGAGACAACCTCTTCAACCCCTTTTGCCAAACGCACCAATGCAGGTTTATCCGCTTTTGACATCTCTGCAATGGACGCTGACGTTGCCTCTTTGAGTATTGGTGTAGCTAAGAGTTCTTTGGTAGTTTGGAGTGCTAGTTTTGCAGTAGGCATATCACTTTTTGCGATAGTTTTTTCGAGTTCTTGCAACAGATTTTTGAGTTCTACTTGAGGATTTTGTACATTTTTAAGTCTGGATTCCAAAAAAACACCAGAATTTTCAAATTTTTGCTTAAGAGCGGGTTCGCTCACCTCTTTTATATCGAGAAGAAATTTTTTCAAAACTCCATGCACAGATGGAGGATTTTTTTCACCCTCAAGCACTTGAAGAAGCTCTTTAATCGTCCCAGAGACATCGCCCAAACTCTTAAGCGTCGGGTTGCTTTTGACAAGCCCTAAAAGAGTGCTGTTGGCATCGCTATTTTGCGCACTCTCCCGCAAAAGAGAGCTCACAACAGAACCTAAGTCTTTGTTCTTTAAAAGCACCTCAAGCTCTTTAGGAGTAGCTTCCCTTAAAACAACCGCCAACGCCTTGTTGGTGTTAGGAACAATAATCTCAAGTTGTTTGTTGATGGATAGATTTATCATAAGTGAAGTATAGCATTGTTGCTATTTTTTTACAAAACTGGTCTCCCCACGAGGAATCGAACCTCGAGCTATCCCTTAGGAGGGGACTGCTTTATCCTGTTAAGCGATGAGGAGAAGTAAAAAGTGTGTAATTTTAGCATTAAAAACTTTCAATAGAGTTTTGCATTCATACTCTCTATAATTTTTATTCAAGTATAATTTCTAAAATCAACCAAAGGCTTTCTTATGGCAAAACACCCTTCATTTTTAGAGCAGTTTCGCTCCTTTTGTTTTCAAAACAAGCCCCAAGAGCTAGAACAGGCGTTAGAGTATTTTTCTGTTTTTGGCGGCATGAGCTGGAGTGTTGCTATAAGCCGTCCTCTTGAGGAGCTAATCGAGAGTAAGGTTTTGAAAAACTACACCTACATTCACGGGGATATTACAAAACTCACACAAAGTGACAAGACAAGCCACGCCGTCTTGAGTGCGGTTGCAACTGGTGATGGCAGGGTTCACTCGGCACTTAAGCGAGCGCGCATCTCAAGAGTTGAGGGTGAAAAAGCCATAGATATGCTCTGCTCTAAACATCTTCTCAAACGTGAATACTCACTTGAATCGCCGCCAAATGAAGAGGAAAAAATAGACGAAAAACTGCACTTTGAAACTCCATTTATGCGTTTTTGGTTTGCTTTCGTCTCTCCCTATTTTAAAACCATCAAAGAGGGTGATTTTAAAGAGGCGATGGAGTCGTTTGCAAACCGTAAAAGTGAGTTTTATGAGCTTACTTTTAAAAAACTCTCAAGTGAGCTCATCAAAAAAAGCCTGGGGGATGACCCGATTGTGGAGATTGGAAGTTATTGGGACAGAGAGACACAAATCGACATTTTGGCAAAAACAAAATCTGGTAAAGTTGTTGCTGGCATATGCAAATACTCCAACCAAAAAGCCAAAAAAAGCGACCTTAGCAGACTTCAAGAGCAGTGCCGCTTAGCGGAGCTAACACCTGATATCTCTGTTGTTATCTCTAAGAGCGGTTTTTCAAATGAGTTAAAATCTTTAAAAGGCGAAGATGTAAAACTGCTCGGGCTTAAAAATTTTAAAACACTTATAGAAGATTTGAGCGAAAAAGATTTTATAGAATGTGTGGGAAAAAGATATTAACACTTTAGCCACTCTACTAACCAAAAAAACTGCTTTAAAAAAAGAACATGTAGAAAATATTTTAAAACTTCTTGATGAGGGCGCTACCATCCCTTTTATCGCCCGCTACCGCAAAGAGATGACGGGCGGAGCGGATGATGAAGTACTTCGTGAGTTTGAGACTATATATGTTAGTGCAAAAAAACTCTTGGAGCGAAAAGAGGAGGTCTCAAGGCTTATAGCCGAGAGAGCAACTTTGAGCGAAGCTATCAAAAAAAGCATAGATGAAGCAGACAGTTTGCGTGTTTTGGAAGATATCTACCGCCCATACAAAGAGAAGAAAAACTCCCGTGCTGCAACTGCCATAGAAAATGGACTAACACCACTTGCTAACATGTTAGAAAAAGCTGTTTTGAGTTTTGATGAGTTCAAATCAAAAGCTAAAGAGTTTGCAAAGGGCAATGTTACGTCTGTGGATGAAGCCGTGCAAGGTGCGCAGGATATTTTAGCGGAGAGATATGCAGATATGCCTCGTGAGCGTGAAGCCATCCGTGCAAATATGCTCCGCCATGGTGTTTTAGAGATTAAAAAGACAAAAAGTTTTGATGAAAATGGAACTTTTAAAAATTTTGCAGGAAAAAGTGAAAAAGTCGCTTACATCCCCTCTCACCGCTACCTTGCCGTTATGCGTGGAGTAAATGAAGAAGAGCTATCCGTAAAGATAACCATAGATGTAGAACGCTTAGAGCAAAACATAAAAGAGTACAAAATCCCTCGCAACGCTTCAAGCTTCTCCTCCTTGGTTGAGGGCTCAAAAGAGCTTCTTTTTGAAGCATACAAAGACGGCTTAAAGCGGCTTTTGCTTCCATCGCTTGAGAGAGAAGTTCACGCCGAGTTAAAAGAGAGAGCAGATATAGCGGCGATATCTGTTTTTGGCAAAAACCTAAATCAGCTTCTTATGACTCCGCCTGTTACAAAAAGAGTTATTTTGGGCGTTGATCCAGCTTTTAGAACGGGATGCAAACTAGCGGTTATAGATGAAAACGGCAACTATTTGGAGTCATGCGTCATCTACCCAACAGAGCCTCAAAGGGATTATGAAAACTCCAAAAACAAAGTACTAACGCTAACAAACAAGTATAACATCACGGGTGTGGCTATCGGAAATGGAACAGGCTCAAGAGAGACGCAAGAGTTTTTTGCCCGCATAAACAAAGAAGAGAGCGTTAAGCTAAACTATACGGTTGTATCAGAAGCGGGAGCATCCGTTTACTCCGCTTCAAAGATTGCCACGCAGGAGTATCAAAACCTTGATGTAACCATAAGAGGGGCTATCTCTATCGCTCAAAGACTTCAAGACCCGATGGCGGCTTTGGTTAAAATAGACCCGAAAAGTTTGGGTATCGGGCAATATCAGCATGATGTTGACCAAAAACTTTTAGAGAAAAAACTGAGCGATGTTACGCAAGATTTGGTCAACCGTGTCGGTGTTGACATAAACTCCGCATCCCTCTCACTTCTCTCTTATGTCGCAGGTATAGGCGCAAAAGTGGCGCAAAATATTATCGCTTTTAGAGAAGAAAACGGCGTATTTAAAACAAAAGAGCAACTCTTAAAAGTAAAAGGTTTGGGCAAAAAAGCTTATGAGCAGGCTGTGGGATTTATCCGCATCAAAAACAGTAAAAACATTTTTGACAACAGCGGAATACACCCTGAGAGTTATGAAGTCGCAAAAAAACTTCTCGCTCTTGATTTGGCAACAATTGATGTGAAACAAAAAGCTGTGGAGCTTGGCGTTGGAGAAGAGACGCTAAAAGACATCATCAAAGAGTTGCAAAAGCCTGGATTTGACCCCAGAGAAGAGCTGCCGCCTATCCCGTTTAAGGATGGCATAACGGATATTAAAATGCTTAGTGTGGGTAGTTTTGTCTCAGGTGTTGTCAGAAATATTGCAGATTTTGGCGCATTTGTGGATATCGGACTGAAAAATGACGGGATGATTCACATCTCAAAAATGAGTGCGACAAAAATCTCTCATCCGCTTGAAGTTCTCTCACTAAATCAATACCTGCCTCAAATTGAGGTTGTCTCAATAGATGAAGAAAAAGGAAAAGTGGGACTTAGCCTTGTGGGCTAAGTTTTAGAAGCGAAGCATCAAGCCTGCATAAAAACCAGAGTAGTCGATGTCAAGTTTTGCATCCACGTCATCCTCGTCAATATCCATCTTTTGAACTCTGTAACCAACCTCTAAAGCAGGTTTTATGGCAGGAATAAAGTCAAACGTATAGTCAACTTTCGCTCTTGCGTCATAAACCGTAGAATCTCCAGTCGTAATGTACTTCACATCCGCTTCTAAGGCGATATTTGTAGCTGGGATTTGAACTCTGCCTCTTACGTAGAGGAGTGGAAGAGCAAAAGTTACACTATCACTATAGCCCGCAAATGGAGCCGATGGGGCAGCTGCATAAGATGCATCAATGATTTTAATATCCAGACCCAAATCAAGCGTTATCCAAGCAGTGTTGTCTAGGATGTTATAGTATGGGATGATGTCATACTGTTTCATCTCATAAGAGAGCGCCGTTGAAGCTGAAGTAATAGTAAAATCCTTAAACTGACCACTTGCAACACCGCTATCTTCTATGCTTACATACTCTAGTCTCAGATTTGGCAAAACAGGGATATGATGCTTGATAAGCGCCCAAACATAAGGCGAACTCTCCTCTTTTTCGCTAGAAACATAGTAACCGTTTGCTCCCCGTCCGTGTAAGTTGCGTTACCTTTTGGGCTTTGAGACCAAATACCAGCACCCATCTCAACTCTCGAAAAATCAGCCATCGCACTTGAAACTAAAACTGCCGCACATGTGAGTGTATAAAAACTTCTCTTCATTGAAAAATTCCTTATGTCATAATTAATGAAAAATTGTAGCAAAAACAAAGGGCAAAAGCCCTTAAAAAAGAAGGAGGAGAAATAAAAAGAGAGGTAACGGTAAAACACCTATCTTAAAAAAAAGCCGCTTTGGAGAAGAAGCGGCTTTTTAGAGGTAGCTTTAGGTGGTTGTAGGGACTTAAGCAGCTGCCACTAAAACGGACGAGTTCGTTTTAGTGCGTAACATAGTTATTTAGCAGCAGTAA
>CAXNED010000055.1:0-7235 GCA_964201385.1 Sulfurimonadaceae bacterium
ATATTTGATGAGTTTCAAGAGGTTGAGCAGTTTGATATAGAAAAAAAGCTAAGAACTATCATACAAACTCACTCAAGGGATGTATCATACATCTTTAGCGGCAGCAAAAAGTCGATTTTAAATAGTATGTTTAATGATAAGAACAGAGCGTTTTATAAATCTGTAAAACATAATATTATCAAGGAGATTAAACTTGATGATTGGATTGTTTTTGCAAACGAGAAATTTGCTAAAACAGACAAATCAATAACAAATAAACAAATAGGGCGTATTTTTCATATTACAGACGGATTTCCTTACTATATGCAACAGCTCTTATATTTGGTGTGGGACATTGCACAAAAAAGCGTTAAAGATGAGGATATTATAAAAGCGCTAGGGTTAATGTACGAAAGAGAGTATGATTTATATGCTTATATCTATAGTTCGCTTACGCCAAATCAAAAAATAACACTCAAGTATATTGTAGAGTTTGACGGGACAAATCTTTACTCCAATGAAAATCTTGCACAAACAACTCTAAGCGCTTCAACACTTAAGAGTACTTTGGAATCTTTAATGAAAAAAGATATTTGTGATAGGTTAGGCGATAAATACTATCTTGTAGATCCGTTTATGAGATATTGGTTAAAAGAGAAATAAAAGATTTAACGCTTCAAACATAAAAAAAGCTATAGCGCCCAATTTAGATATAATAAAATTTAAATTTTTTCGATAAGGCAGAAATTGAAAAATCTTGTATTAGAAGAGCTCCAATCTTTAAAACAATCGCTAAAAGAAAATTTCGGTATCAATCAAATAGCTCTTTTTGGAAGTTATGCGGTAGGGCAAAATAGAGAAGATAGTGATGTCGATATAGTTGTTCTTGATATGGACAAAAAAAATGCCTTCACACTTATAAAAGCAAAAAATTATATCTCTGAGCATCTTCAAAAAGAGGTGGATATAGGGCTTTTTGATTCGCTTAGAAACTTTGTAAAAAAGAGAGTAGAAAAAGAGATGATTTATGTCTAAGCGAGTTTTTGAACTCTTTTTATTTGATATTTACATTGCTATATTGAAGATAGAGTTTATTTCAAGTAGATTTGATAACTCTGAGACGCTAAAGTATAATTTTATCTCTTGGGACAGTGTCATTAGAGAATTTGAAATCATAGGTGAAGCGACAAATATTTTGATTAAAAACAAGATGCTAGAAAAAGAGAATCAAATAGTTGTAGATTTTAGAAATCTTCTAATTCACCACTACTTTGGTATAGACAGTGAAGAAATTTGGGATGTAATCCATAATGATTTGAAAGCATATAAAAAACTAATCATGAGTAAAATTGATACCATAGAAGAAGAGTTGAAATTAGAACTTATAAATGATATAAGCAATGAAAATAAACATATAGAGTTTATTGTAGAAGCATTAAAGCGGATTGTGTGATTTGTAACGGAGAGAAAAAATGATAGACCCCAAGATAGAGAATAGCTGGAAAGAAGTTCTTTTTGATGAGTTCCAAAAACCATATTTTAACTCGTTGAAAGAGTTTCTGGTTGAGGAGAAGCAAAAACATAACATATACCCGCATGGTTCAAATGTCTTTGCGGCATTTAACAATACTCCCTTTGAGAGTGTAAAAGTCGTGATTTTAGGGCAAGACCCTTATCATGGGGCAGAGCAGGCGCATGGGCTTGCATTTTCGGTAAATGAGGGAGTAGCGTTTCCACCCTCGCTTCAAAATATTTTTAAAGAGCTTCGTGATGATATGGGTTGTGCTATGCCAAAGAGCGGAAATTTGACAAGCTGGACAAAAGAGGGAGTGTTTTTGCTAAATACCGTTTTAACGGTAAGAGCGAGCGAGGCAAATTCGCATAAAAGCAGGGGTTGGGAGATATTTACCGATGCGGTTATCAGGCTTCTAAGTGAGCAAAAAGAGAGTTTGGTTTTCATCTTATGGGGAGCACCTGCGGGTTCAAAAGCTTCGCTAATTGATGCGAAAAAACATCTCATCCTAAAAGCGCCGCATCCGTCGCCCCTCTCGTCATACAGAGGTTTTTTTGGTTCAAAGCCTTTTTCAAAAACAAATGCGTTTTTAAAAGAGAGAGGGTTGAAGCCAATCGAGTGGTGTCTTTAACTAAAATTTTTGTATAATACTCTCAATCATACTATTTGGAGTACTATCATGGTTGTTATGGCAAATGAGGTAAAGACAAAAGGGGTTTCTCTCTTTGATTCGCTTCTTGAAAAAGCAGAAGAGATTATCATCAATGTTAGAGGGAAGAACAAATTTGTAGTTGTCGATATAGAGAGATACAAAGAGCTTAGAGCGTTGGAGCTTGATAGAGCGTATCAGGATGCTATGAATGATATAAAAGAGGGAAGATATAAAGTTTTAAGCGCAAAAGAGCATATTGAAGAGTTGATGAATGAACTACAAAATCGTTCAAACTGAACTCTACAAAAAGAGAGCATTAAAATTTCTAAGAAAAAATCCGCACATGATGGCTAAGTACATCAAGTCTATGGATATGTTGGAGATAAATCCCTTTCATCCCTCTCTAAGGCTTCACAAACTTCAAGGGCAGCTAAGTGAGTATCACTCCGTCTCGATAGATTTAAGTTATAGAATGGTGATAGAATTTATTATTAAAGAGAATGAAATCATACCTATCGACATCGGAACACATGATGAAGTGTATTAAGGAATTATAAGAGTGAGAGTAGCATTTATTGGCGATATCGTAGGTAGTCACGGAAGAGATATGCTCAAAGTGCATCTCAAAAAAATCAGGCAAGAACACGCCATTGACTTTGTAGTTGCAAACTATGAAAACGCTTCACACGGTTTTGGGCTAACGCTCAAAAATGCAAACGAGATAGTGGGGTACGGCGTGGACTGTATGAGTGGCGGAAATCATACTTGGGACAAGAAAGATGTTGAAGCACTTTTTGATACGCATGAGATTTTACGACCGCATAACTACCCAGATGGGGTTAAGGGGACGGGTTGCAAGGTTTATGAGGTGGCAGGAGAGAAACTTGCTGTTTTAAACCTCATGGGACACTACTCCATGCCCTATGTGGACAACGCTTTTAGAGCGGCAAAGAGCAGGGTTGAAGCTCTGCACGCTGATGGTGTAAAAAATATTTTTATAGATTTTCATGCAGAAGCAACAAGCGAAAAACGCGCTATGATGATGCTTCTTCAAGGCAGCGTGAGCGGCATCATTGGGACACACACTCATGTAAGCACGGATGATTTTCAGATAGCAAATGGTACGGCATATCTCACGGACATCGGGCTTACGGGGTGTCGAGACAATATCATAGGAATGGACAATGCCACACCACTCAAGCAGTTTTTAACAGGGATTAAAGGGCATTTTGATATCCCTAAAAAGTGTAAAAAGATTCTTCAAATTGCGATTATGGATTTTAATGACGGAAGATGTGAGAGTGCATTTAAGCTTAAAGTGTTTGATGATGGCGTTGTACTAAAAACGGATGCGTGGGTAGAGTTATAGCCTAGATTAAGCGGCAGTGATGTGGTAGTATCTGTCGTTGGCAAGGTATGTGTTAACCATAGTCTGGCGCAAGGTTTTTACCTTTGCTTCTTTTGCCTCTTGGGGCAGGGTTGTGTCGATTTTTGGAGTTAAGTCCAGAGAAATTGTAGGTTTTTTAGCTAAAGAGAATTTTCTTGTACTCTCTTCGTAAGCATTTTTTGCATTTGCCAAAGTGTTCAAGCTTTTGAGTGTAAAACCATCTTGCCCTTGGAGTTGTTCTTGAAGTTTTTGCTGATTTTGAAATGATTTGTAACTAGAGACATAGTCGATAGGGAGGCTTTTTTCGTTTCTTGGGGCAAATGCTGGCTCATTGGAAGCAATCTCGCTAAGGAAGAAAGACTCTTTTTTGAGTTCGTTTGCTTTGAAATCTCTGCTTTTGTTGGTGCTGTCTGTTTGAACGTATGTGCTATAAGAAGATACAAACATAAAAAGCCCCCAATTATTTGTTACAATTATAACACTTTTTACGTAATAAAAATGAAATTCTTTTTGGATACAATAACTAAAAAAAGTATATTAGACTTCTTGCAAAACTAAAAACACGCTCACTAAGGCTTCGCTGTGCTGCAGAATCGTTCACTTAGTTTTTAGTTTTGCAAGAAGTCTGTTTAATTAGGAAAAAAATGAGTGTAAAAATCGTTATCGTAGAAGATGAAGAGGATCTCTTGGAGCTTGTTGAGTATAACTTGCAAAAAGAGGGGTATGATGTTGTGGGTTTTTTGAACACCAAAAATGTGGAGCAGATGCTTTTAGAAGAGAGTATTGACCTGCTTTTGATGGATAGAAATCTCCCAGGGGTTGAGGGGAGTGAGTTTGTCCACTCACTTCGAAAAGAGGGGTGTACCACGCCTGTTATCTACCTAAGCGCAAAAAGCCTTGATACAGAGATAGAAGAGGGGTTTGTTCGGGGTGCGGACGACTATATCACAAAACCTTTTAACATGAAAGAGCTTCTGCTTCGCATCAAAGCTGTGCTTCGTCGTACTACCAAAAAAGTGGATGATGGCGTTTTGGTTCATAGGGATTTGGTGCTGGACAAAAGTTCACGCACGCTCAGCGTGGATGGAAAAAATGTAGAGATAACAAAGCTGGAGTTCAATCTGCTTAGTGAGTTTATACTCAACAAAAACAGTGTGTTAGAGCGTGACTATCTGCTTGAAAACGTATGGGACGGGGCGGAGGAGTACCAGTACAAAACGGTCAATGTCGCCATCAATCGCCTCAAAGAGAAAATCGACCCAGATAAAACAAAAGAGTACATACAAACAGTCCGTGGAGTAGGGTATAAACTGTGCTAAAAATCCATCAAATCTTTATCCTTAAGTTTCTTCTTCTCTTCTCAAGTGCGCTTTTTATAACTTCTATCATCAGTTATTTGGCGCTCAAATCCATCATCATTGAGCATAACAAAAATCACCTCAAACATGCCATAGAACTTATCGAGATAGATCTGCAAGATTTGAGTGATTTGGATAGTTATGTTGCAAAAATCTACAAACAGACTTCTCTGCGAGCGACTATTATCGCTGAAAATGGGACCGTTATAGCAGAATCAAGCGCCGATAAAGCAGAGATGGACAACCACGCTTCACGTTTTGAAGTGATGCTCTCAAACTCCCAAGATTACGGGGATATCATCAGATATTCTAAAACCGTCAATGCAGATTTTTTGTATGTTGCAAAAAAAGCGCGCTATGACAATGAAAATATTTACATAAGGCTCTCCATGAGTTTGGCGCAAATCATGGATGATTTTTATGCTCTTTGGATAAAACTTCTTTTCATCTTTATGGGTGTTTTGTTCTTGGCAGCCTTTGTTTCACAGCAGATGAGCAAAAGAGTGGTTTATGACATTAGGCAGATTACAGACTATCTTGATGAGGTTTCCACGAAAAACTATAAAGCCGTTATCAAAACAAAATACTTTTATGAGTTTTTGCAAATCTCTTTGCTTCTGAAAAATCTAGTGAAAAAACTAAGCAAAAATGAGAAGAAAAAGTCCAAGCATATGGCAAAACTCCGACTAATCAACAAGCAAAAAAATGACATTTTGTCCGCTATATCGCATGAGTTTAAAAATCCTGTTGCTGCTATCATCGGGTACTCGCAAACGATTCAAGAGGATAGTGAGATGCCAAAGGGCATACGCGACAAATTTTTGGGCAAGATAACATCAAATGGAGAAAAAATCTCTAAGATGCTCGATAGGCTCACGCTCTCAGTCAAACTTGAAAATGGCGACTTAAAAGTGAACAAAAGTGAGTTTGAGCTTGGGCAACTTTGCAACGAAATCGCATCCAATCTGCTTTTAAAACATAAAAACAGAGGCATCGTGGTTTTGGTAGAACCTACTACGCTCTTTAGCGATAAAACCATGCTAGAACTCGTCCTTATCAACCTTATGGACAATGCTTTAAAATACTCAAAGAGTGATGTTGTTGTGGCGCTTGAGGGGCAAAGGCTCTTAGTAAAAGATAGCGGGATAGGGATAAAAGAGGATGAACTTCAAAAGGTAACGAGCAAGTTTTACAGAGTTGATAAAAACAGTTGGGATAACTCTATGGGGCTTGGTCTGGCGATGGTCACGTACACCCTCAAACTGCTTGACTCTTCGCTAGAGATAGAGTCAGAGTTTGGCAAGGGGTCAACATTTGGCTTTGGAATCGCCAAAATAGTTAAACCTGCTAAATCTTTGACTGAATAGTTATCTTCGTTGCTTCAAAGAGTTCTGTTGCTCTTTGAACCATAGGCTCTTCTAAGATTTTTGCGCCATCTATCTCTTTGGCAGAGTCACTGCTCTGGCAGTTAGTAACACAGCTGGCACTTCCGCCCATTTCACTCTCTTCTATCATGGAAGAGGGTTCATAAAACTCTACTTCTTGTGGTGTTTCTAGCACTTCTGGCACAACTTTGCTACACGCTTCATGTTTGATTTTTGTCTCAAAACCAAAGACTTCGCGCACGAGTTGTTTGATGACGGAGTAGCCGTGTGTTAAAACCTTTTTGCACTCCTCATCCGTGCAGCTTTCCCATCTTAAGATGCCATCTTCATAAGAGAGAAAAGAGATACTTTTTTCAAAACACGCACCGAGTTCTATATTTCTATCTTTGACTTTGGCAACAAGAGCGCCAAAGAGTTTTTGGCTTGGGTCTACTGTGGGTTGTTCCATTACTTTTGGTGCTTGAGGAGCTGGGGTGCTGCTTTGCACTTGCGTTTGCACTTGCGCTTCTGCTTGTGGTGGCAATGTGGCGATTTGAGGTCGGTATATCTCTCGCTGGAGAGACTCTATCATCTGGTCAACCTCTTTGATGCGAAGCGCTTCTGCCATTTTAAAGAAGATAAGCGAGAGCACAAAAGAGCCATCGGCGTTGATGCTAAAGAGGTACTTTGCATCGCTTAAAATCCTGAAAAATCTATCGAGTACAAGTGTTGAGTAGAGCGCATCTGCGGCGTACATACGCTCTTTGAGATAGGCGATAAGCTCATCGACAACCATCTGCGCTTCATAATCCTCAAGCGCTTTGACAAACTCTATGATTTTTGCATAATCTTTTGCAAAAACTGCTCCAAAGAGTTCGTTTAAAAATTTCGGGTCAACAAGCCCTAACATATCGGTAACCGTACGTACATCAACATAGTTTTTGGAGTAGATGATGGCTTGGTCTAAGAGGGTAAGTGTGTC
>CAXNED010000056.1:0-7211 GCA_964201385.1 Sulfurimonadaceae bacterium
ACGCCTAGTTTTTTCCTCCACCCCACAGAAGCACTTCATGGCGACCTTGGGATGATTGGAAAAGAGGATGTTGTCCTTGCCATCAGCTACAGCGGAGAGAGTGAAGAGCTTAGCTCCATCTTGCCGCATATCAAGAGATTTAACACCCCACTTATCGGCATGACAAGAGATAAAAACTCAACGCTTGGAAGATACAGCGATTTGGTCATAGATGTAGTCGTCCAAAAAGAGGCGTGTCCGCTCAACATCGCTCCTACAAGCTCCACAACACTCACACTCGCTCTTGGCGACGCTCTTGCGGTGTGTCTCATGAGAGCAAAAAACTTTCAAAAAAGCGATTTTGCCTCCTTTCACCCTGGGGGAGCTTTAGGAAAACAGCTTTTTGTCAAAGTTAAAGATTTGATGCGCACAAAAGATTTGCCGCTCATTAGCCCAGATACAAAAGTAAAAGATGCCATAGTCAAGATTAGTGAGGGGAGACTTGGAACTGTTTTGGTTGTCGATGAGGATGAGAGACTTTTAGCACTTGTGAGTGACGGCGACATCAGAAGAGCTTTGATGAGCGAGGATTTTTCCCTACAAGAGAGCGTTTGGAAGTACGCCACACAAAACCCAAAAACCATAGAAGACGAAAATCTACTTGCAAGTGAAGCACTTGTGATGATAGAAGAGATGAAGATACAGCTTTTGGTTGTAACTGATAGCAAAAAAAGAGTGCAAGGGGTGCTTCATATCCACACACTCATAGAAAAAGGAATCTCATGAGACTTAACAAATATATCGCACACCACGCAAGCTACTCAAGAAGAGAAGCGGACAAAACTATTTTAGCTGGCTATGTCAGAGTCGATGGAGAGATACAAACAAACCCAGCAACAGACGTAACAGAGGGCATATCTGATGTTTATGTCAGCGGAAAGCAAGTGACACCTCGGGACAAATACACCGTCATCGTCTATAACAAACCAAAAGGCGAGCTTGTCACGAAAACAGACCCAAAAGGCAGACGCACCATCTACGACACGCTCCCAAAAGAGTACAAACACTACGTCCCAGTTGGCAGACTTGACTTTGCTTCTGAGGGGTTGTTGCTACTTACCGATACTTCAAGAGTTGCTTCTGCACTGATGGAATCGGACTTAGAGCGCATCTACAAGATAAAAATCAGAGGCGAAATAACACCACAGATAGAAGAAGCGATGCTAAAAGGCATGGTGCTTGAAGATGCCTCAGCGGGCGGGCACAGCCACTCAAAGATAACGCAGATGGAGTTTAAGCCTTTTATCGGCTATAAAATCCAAAAAAACCAACCCAACTACTCCACGCTCAAAGTAGCTATCAGTGAGGGACAAAACCGTGAACTTAGACGCTTTTTTGCCCACTTTAAGGCAGAAGTTGTTGACCTAAAGAGAGTAAGTTTTGCAGAGATAGAACTTAACAATCTCCCAGAGGGCAAAGTACGCTTTTTGACCCGCAGTGAATACTCCGCACTTGCAAAGTTTTTAAAAGAGGAACAAAAAGAGCAGACAAAAGAGACAAAAAAATCATATCCGCCAAAAGAGAACCAAAAAACGCCTGCCAAAAAAGAGAACGCTCCGAAGAAAGATTTTAAAAAAGAGTTCAAAAAAGATTTCAAGAAAGATGGTAAAAAAGATTTTAAAAAAGATTTCTCGAAAGAGCCTCACAAAGGTGCAAAAAAGCCAGCGTTTAAAGAGAGAAAGAGAGGCTAGTTTTGGCTGATTTTACCTATCTTTTGCGCCCAAAATCTTTTGATACGATGGTCGGGCAGGAGCATTTAAGCGCACCCACCGCTCCGCTTCGTATGCTTTGTGAAAAAGAGGCTTTAGGGCACAGCTTTTTTTTTGGACCATCAGGATGTGGCAAAACCTCGCTTGCACGCATCATCGCCTCCTCTATGAAACTTCCCTTTTATGAGTTCAACGCAACAAGTATCAAGATAGAGGATTTGCGCAAAATCTTTGACCGCTACAAAAACACACTCGAAAAACCGCTTATTTTCATAGATGAAGTACACCGTTTGGCAAAAAACCAACAAGAAGTTTTACTACCCATCATGGAGAACAACTCCGCTCTCATCATCGGCGCATCCACTGAAAATCCATTTTTTTCACTTACCTCCGCCATCCGTTCACGCTCCATGCTTTTTGAACTCTACGCCATCTCAAATGAATCTCTCCATAAACTTCTCGAAAAAGCTTTGTCGGAGAGTTCACTTATGTGCGATAAAGATGCGTCGGAGTATCTCGTGCTTAGCAGTGGCGGCGATGCAAGAGCGATGCTCAAACTCCTTGAGTTTGCCTCAAATATAGATACGCATATCACGCTTCATCTTCTAAAGTCACTCAGACCAAATGCGCTTAGTACTGGAAGCAGTGAAGCGGGCGTGCATTATGACCTTACAAGTGCGATGATAAAGTCGATTCGTGGTTCTGACATGGACGCTGCCATCTACTATCTTGCACGCCTCATTGATGGCGGAGAGAGTGCGGAGTTTATCGCTAGACGCCTTGTCATCCTTGCGAGTGAAGATGTGGGCAATGCCAACCCCCAAGCACTTACACTTGCCACAAGTGCCATGACAAGTGTCGCAAAGATAGGCTACCCAGAAGCCCGCATCATCCTTGCTCAAGCCGTTGTTTATCTCTGTGCCTCTCCAAAATCAAACTCGGCTTATATGGCAATCAACGAAGCCTTAAATGCTGTAAAAAATGGCGTGATGCTAGAAATCCCAAAACATATCAGACAAAGTCATGATGGGTACCTTTATCCGCATGATTTTGGCGGTTATGTCAAACAATCCTATCTCTCAAAACCGCTCAAATTTGTCACGCTCAAAGAGAGCGGTTACGAGAAAAAGATGAAAGAGTGGATGGATTCCATCAAAAACACCTAAACCGTTTTAGTTGCGTTTAATCCTTTTAAGTATAGACTTATATGTATAATCATAAAGAGTTATAGTTCAAAAAAAAGTAGGTACACATGGAAATAAAATCCTCTGCAGGTAGCGTTACAATTACAGGAAACATCAAAACGATTGCTGATTTTCAACTCATCAAACAGACCATTGACGCGGTTGTTGCAACGCATAAGTCCATCATTATCAACGTTGTTGATTCTCTTTCCATAACTTCTTCAGTTATTGGCTACTTCAACAAGCTTGTCTTAAAAGATATGGTAAATCTACGTCTCAATGTAGGCAATGAGCAGCTTTTACATCTTTTGGATGATTTGAACCTTCTCTCCACTTTTAAAGCACAAAGGAGTTTATAATGACTATCAAGTTTAAACTCAACCTTATAACGGCTATTGTCGTCTCATTTGCTCTTATTATCATCGCAATTGCAACTTTTAAAGCCGTAGATGACAAGACAACCATCACACGCTCTCAAGAGCTCAATGTTCTCTCGCAAAAGTTAAGCCTTGTTATCCATGAGACACAAAAAGAGCGTGGGGCGAGTGCTGGTTTTCTAGGCTCTAGCGGTAAACAGTTTGGAGATATCCTGCCAAAACAAAGAGCTGCCACTACAAAAGAGTATGAGGCGCTCAAAGAGTATATTGCTTCACTTAATTTAACCCTCTTTTCAGAAGAGCTCAAAAGTCAAATCACTTCGTTTCAGTCAGATATGGAGCGTGTGAGTGGCATTCGTTCTCAGGTAGATGCGCTCTCCATCAGCACAAAAGAGAGTGTGGCGTACTACACAAATATGAATGCAAAGATTTTAAATATCGTCTCACTTAGCGCAAAGATAGCGACCTCTCCAGAGCTCATCAAAGCACTTGACGCATATAGCAATTTCCTCAAGTCAAAAGAGCGTGCGGGAATCGAGCGCGCAGTGATGAGTGCGACTTTTGCGGCTGATAAGTTTAGTGAGGGAACTTTTGCAAGATGGGTTACTCTTGTTGCAGAACAAGATGCTTACCTTGATGCTTTTTTAAGTATGGCGACAGAGCAGTCAAAAGCTCTTTACACGCAAAAAATCAACGCACCTGTTATCGCTGAAGTAAACCAAATGCGAGATACTGCCAAAGCAAAAATGCTTGAGGGCAACTTTGGTATCAACAGTGTACTCTGGTTTCAAACGATAACCAAAAAAATTGACATCTTAAAAGAGATTGACGATGCACTTGCACAGCAAAATACAAAACTTTTAGAGGAACTCAAAAATGCCTCTATCGCAGCGGCAACCATCTCTATAAGTAGCTATCTTGCATTTGCCATTGCTATCTTTGTTATCATCTTTATAATCAGCCGAGGTGTCAACAGAAGCGTGAGAAGCTCTTTAGACAAAATCGGCTGTGTATCCAACAACCTCGATTTGACATGTAATATCGTCGTCGAGGGTCAAGATGAGATATCACAAATCTCAAGAGCACTCCACAGGATGATAGTAGCGTTTAAAGAGAGTGTTTACCAAGCAAAAGATGTCTCTATCACAACATCAAGAGAGAGTAAAACACTCAGCGGTATCGTTGAGCAACTTACTAAAAATGGCGAAATTGCAGATAAAAAAATCGGCAATATCAACCTCCTCGTTACAGAAGTTGGACACCGCCTTGATACTATCGAAGAGTCATCCATCACTGTTACGGAGGACTTAAGAAGAACTTTTGGTGTTTTAGACAGCTTTGTCAATGAACTCGATGCCGTTGTTCGCGCTATCGAAGAGGGAAGCCAAAACCAACAAGAGCTTGTCCAAAAAGTCTCTTCCCTCACCGAACAAGCAAGAAACATCAAAGATGTTTTAGCCATCATCTCAGATATCGCAGACCAAACCAACCTTTTAGCACTCAATGCTGCTATCGAAGCGGCGCGTGCGGGAGAGCATGGAAGAGGATTTGCAGTTGTTGCAGATGAGGTGCGCAAACTCGCCGAGAGAACACAAAGAAGCCTTAGCGAGATAAGTGCCAATGTCAACCTTATCACACAAAACGTTATAGAGATTGCAGAAGAGACGCAAAAAACGTCACACAACATGAACCACATAGCTAACTCTGCACAAGAGCTTATCTCTTCTTCCCAAAACACAAAAGAGAATCTCTTTATCACCGCAGAAAAGTCTCATGATGTTATGCACCAAAGTACCTATATTGCGACAAAAACCAAAGAGCTGATTAGCGAAATGGATCAAATCATCGAAATCTCAAAGAAAAACACAGACCACAGAACGCTTGTCGATGAAGCCGCTTCAAAACTGGCGATGGATGCGAACAAACTTCAAGAAGAATTGAGTAAATTTAAAATTTAATGCACAATAACATCGACACTTCCCCCTTGGACTATCTTCGCTCCTTGACACTCTTATGTGTCGAGGACAACGAAACGACGCAACTTATCTATACATATATCTTTCAAGATATTGTCAAAGAGATTATTTTTGCAAACAATGGCAAAGATGGGTTAGAAAAATTCGCTCTTTATGATGTGGACATTGTCCTTAGCGACTACAACATGCCCCTGCTCAACGGTATCGAGATGATCAAGCAAATCAGAGAGATAGATACAAAAGTGCCTATCGTTCTTGTGACTGCCATACAAGAGGTAAATGTCATCATCGAAGCACTCCAACTCGGCGTTACTAACTTTTTAAAAAAGCCCATCGTAGCATCAGAGATGATTCATACCGTTGAAAATGCTGCTAAAATCGTTATAGCAGACAGATATCTCAAAGAGCAGCGAGAGAGAAAAATCCAAGAGCTTGAAAAAAAAGAGAAGTACAACTCCTTTCAAGAGGAGCTAGCATTTGCCAAAGAGCTTAACATCCTAAGAAATGATTTTTACTACCAGATGCACGAAAACAGCTCTGTTGTGCTTATAGATTTTTTTTACAAACCGCTTGATATTTTAAGTGGTGATGCTTACAGCGCCAGAGAGATAGACAAAAACAAACAGTTTTACTTTATCATCGATGGGATGGGCAAAGGACTCTCTGCTTCTCTAAGCTCCATGCTACTCACCTCTTTTATCAATCACACCATCGACAAAAACGCCAAAGCTTTTGATTTAAAAGAGACTATCAACGAGGCAGTTGCCTACATAAGACCCATTCTTTTGGATGAAGAAGCTATTGCGGCGGATTTTATCGTTATTGATTATAAAAATCTCACCATTGAGTACGCAAAATTTGCCATGCCGCCATCGCTTATGCAGTCGAGTACACACGAGATAGTAAAGATCAAATCGAACAATCCGCCTCTAAGCAAATACACCAATGAAACGAATGTCTCCTCTGTAGATATTTCAGATATGTTCAAGTTTCTTTTTTACAGTGATGGTGTTGTAGAAAACAGTGTACGCGAGAAAGATAAACTCTACGCAAACTACCTAGAGAAGGACTTTTTGTCCTCTTTTACCAAAGATGAGCTTAGAGAAAAAATCCTTTGGAAGATAGAAGAGCAAGAGGATGATATGACCTTTATCTTTCTCAACCGACTTCACTGCATCTCTGCTCCTGCTGCCATCAAAAAAAGTTTTGCAACAAGCTTAAAGGCGGTCGATGAGGCGAACGAGTGGTATGTAACTCTTTGGAGCTCACTTACAGACGACTATAAACTTTCCTACAATGCTGGCGTTGTTTTTACCGAACTCTTTATGAATGCATACGAACATGGCAATCTTGGACTAAGCTCCATGGAAAAACATAAACTTATGGAAGAAGACAGCTATTTTACTACGCTTGAGAAGTGCGAAGAGACGTGCGATAAAAAGATAGAAGTATGCATCAACACTATCCACTACAACAACAACAGATACATCACAACAACCATCAGAGATGAGGGTGAAGGTTTTGATACACATATACTGAGTGATATTTTTAGAGATAGAAAAAACTTTAACGGCAGAGGTGTTTACATCTCACGACAAGCTTCTCTTGGCATATACTACAACGCAAAAGGGACAAGTGTGCTTTTTTTACATAGAATTGAGGGTGAGTGAAGTAGAAAAAAGTAGAAAAAGAGGTGTATGAGGTGTAACGAAAGTTACACGCTCTTACTTACTTGCTAAGTGCTGCTTTGGATGCTGCTGCAACTGTACTAAATGCTGCTGCGTCATTCATCGCCATATCAGCAAGAACTTTACGGTCAAGTTCGATGCCAGCTCTGCTAAGACCATTGATAAATGTTGAATAGTTCATTCCATTTAAACGACAAGCTGCATTGATACGGATAATCCATAGTTTACGGAAATCACG
>CAXNED010000057.1:0-7196 GCA_964201385.1 Sulfurimonadaceae bacterium
TGGTTCACAACCTCTATAATCTCTACACTTAAAACAATCGGCTTCAAAATCGACAAAACCTCTTTATAGTTTTTATCTCTGTAACTGTTATAGATAAGCGTAAATTTTTCTCCCGCTAACGCCTCTGCTATGCTTGAAGCGGCAAGTGCGTTGTGTCCTACATCGACTATGACATTTTTGGCAACTCGGCTTAGTCGCCCAAAAAGCTTTGCATTTTTAAAATCATCCGCTTTGTAACTCACACCCAAAAATTTCAAAGCCGAGATGCTAAGAGAGAGATTTTGCACAAGATAGGGAGCTAAAAACAGCTCCTTACTTATGACTTCTCTCTTTTTTTTATCATCTTCATCCAAAAGTTCATCTACTCTATAGATATTTTTTCCCTCTAAACTTTGAGCGACATCATAAACCTCGACAAATCGCTGATTTGCGATTATCGCACTCTTTTGGATGGCATTTAACTTTGTTTTTGCAATTTGTTTTATATCTGTTCCCAAAAACGCTTCATGGTCGTAAGCGATAGGCGTGACAAGTGTTAGCACCTTAGAAAAAACAGCCGTTGCATCATGCTCACCGCCGAGCCCCGCTTCCATAACCACAAACTCGCACTCCCTAAAAACCAACATTGCAAGAAGCGTGGTATATTCAAAATAACTAAGTTTCTCTGCATCCTCTTTACTTAAAAGCTTTTGTAGCTTCTCATGAGCATTTTGCAACTCTTCATCACTTGCATTTTCTCCGTCCAGCCATATTCTCTCGTTAAACTCCAAAATATGCGGAGAGGTGTAGTGTCCCACACGATAACCATTTGCAAAAAGCGCAGTCGCCAAAAATCGCCCCGTTGTACCTTTGCCGTTTGTACCGATAATGTGTATGATTTTGGGGATTTTTAAAGAGTGTTTTATCTTCTCATAAACCCGCGGCATCCGCGAGTAATCTATCTCGTCATAGTAGAGCGGTTTTGCATTTAGATACTCTTGAAGGCTCACTTCGTCTCGACCCTGTCTCTGCCGTTTTGCTTTGCTTTATAGAGTGCTTCATCCGCGGACTTAACGGTATTTTGAAGTGAAAAATGGGTTTTGCGTTCGCTCACTCCGCAACTTACAGTGAGCTCTATACGATTTTCTTTGTACATCAAACGCGCATTTTTGACTTTGTTGCGCACTTTATTTGCAAAAACAGTGCCGCCCTCCACATCGGTCTCTCCAAGAATCGCTATAAACTCCTCTCCACCATAACGCCCAACGACATCCACATTTCTCGCCTCTTTTTTAAGTATCTTTGCAAAGGCAAAAAGCACCGCATCACCAGCATCATGCCCGTATGTGTCATTTACAGATTTAAAAAAGTCCAAATCAAAAAAGACAACGCTATAGTTTTTTCCATACCGCGTAAACTCCGCCTCTTTGATATTCATATACTCTTCAAGCGCACGTTTGTTGAAAAGTTTGGTTAAAAAATCCTCCTTGGATTGCTCTTTTGCTCTTTGAAGCTCCTGCTCCAACTGCTCAACGCGTTTACTTAGAAGCGTGACCTCATTGCTATGTTTTTTCAAATCTTTTGTCAAAGCCTGCGTGTTTTCTTCAAGTGCCGTTGCTATAGTATAAAGCTTTTTATGCGCAATCGTAAAATTTGTAATGCCGCTTCCATTGTAACTCTCAAGCTCTTTTTTGATTTTTTGTATCTCTACCGTAGAGCTATCAGAACTCTCAATCATCTCTATAAGTCTTAGGGAGAGCTTGTCAAGTACCCCATCAATTGACTCAATCATCTCTTTGACACTCTGCTTATCAAGAGCGATTCGAAGTGAAATAGCAGATTTTATCTCTGCTTCAATCGTAGAACTCTCGAGCAAAGATGGGTCTTTTTTGATTTTTTGGCTGATAGCGGCTATCTTCTCATTTACCTCTGAAGCGATAGAGGGGACAAGAGAAGCCACAAGGAGCGATGCAACTTTAGAGAGCTCAAATGAGTGCGATGGAGCAAGATGGAGGTTCTCAAGGTTGAGATTTTCAACTGTTTTTCTTAAGTTTGTTGTATCCACATCCCCTAAGAGTTTGAGTTTTTGCAAAAATGTGGTGTCATACGTCGTGATAAAATTGACCCATAACTGTCTGTACTGGTCAATCTCCGTAGGCGAAGCTTCACGGCTTAAGAGGTCAAGACTTTTTTTAGCGAGTTCCGCCGCCTCTTTGTTGTGCAAAACTTCTACAACTTGAAGTACACGCCTTGTAAAAACACTCTGCGCTTCAAGCAGATTGGAGCAGTGAGAGGGATTTGTTCTGTTGAGCTTTGAGATCAAAAAATGGGCAAATTCAGAGATAGTTTTAATATGGTACTTTTTAAGTTCCTCTTGAAAATCCTTGTTGAGCATCGACCTAAACTTATCTAGTTTTGAGCAATCATCAACATTAAAACCCGCTTTGGACGCCTCTTTACAAAAAGCCTCCGCATAAAAATCAGGAGTAAGAAGCTTACCCTCTAACTCCAGCCTCTTAATGCTTTTTCTTATAATTTCTTGGATATTCATGCAAACCCTTTACTTTTTAGCTCTTGCTCCCTCAGCAGAAACCTGTGCGACAAATGCTCTAATTGCTCTTTGAGCAGCAAAACCAATAGCATTAAATCTATCTTGATCTGTAACAATCGCATTTGGGGCTACAGAAAAGTCATGGAAACCTTGCGTCTGATACTTTTTTAACGCACCCTTTGAGTTTCTCTCAATTTGAAGCACAACACTCATTCTATACCCCGTGATATAACCATTCTCATCATAAACAACTGGCGTATAGATTGGTTTATTCATCTGGATGACGAGGTGTGAATCCGAAGTATCTTTTGTTGTAAGAGATGCCTGAAAAACTTCAATCACAGCCTTGTCAACAGCATCTTTGATTACAACTGTATTTTGTGGATCTTCTGCAGAGATAACAACGCTCGTGCTAATCTTCTCTCCCATAACATCGCGGGAAAACTTTGCATTTGGAGCATAGCCGCACCCGCCTACAAAAAAAATCAGACTTAAAAGAAGTGCACTTGTATTAAGATAAAAAAATCGTTTCACTTTAGTCCTTGATAACGAGATTGACTAATTTTTTAGGAACAACTATCTCTTTGACTATAGTTTTGCCCTCAAGCCATTTTGCGGCACTCTCTTTTGCGATTTTGATGATATTTTCTTGTGTTTCATCTGGTGCAACTTCTATCTCGGCTCTTGCTTTTCCGTTTATGGAAACACCCAAAGTGATGCTCTCTTGTACAAAAACCTCTTCCAAAACTCTCTGCGAACTCAAATTTTTCAGTGAAAAATAGTTGCTGCTTATCTCTTGACATACATGCGGAATCACTGGCTCCATAATGGAAGTAAGTATCCAGTATGCTTCACTCCATACAGCGGCGTTGCTTTGAGCGTTAAGAGCGTTCATTGCTTCCATCACGCCTGCTATCATAGTGTTAAAAGTGTATTTTTCATTGTAAACATCGTTTGCACGCACCAATGCTTCATACACTTTTTTTCTTGCAAACTTCTCCTCTTTTGTGAGTGATGCATGCGCTATTTGAGGAATCGTATCTGACTTGAGCACATTTGCACTTCGCTCATAAAATCGCTTGATAAATCTGTATGCCCCATCAACAGCACTGTCATTCCACTCCAACTCTTGTGTCGGAGGTGCGGCAAAAAGGATGAAAAGTCTCGCCGTGTCTGCACCGTACTTCTCGATGATAGCATCAGGGTCAACAGTATTGCCCTTAGATTTGCTCATCTTTGCACCGTCTTTGAGTACCATCCCTTGCGTAAGTAGTCGTGCAAAAGGCTCATCAAAATTGATATACCCCAAATCACGGAACACTTTTGTAAAAAATCTTGCGTATAAAAGGTGCAAAATCGCATGTTCGATGCCGCCGATGTAGTGGTCAACTCCTTGATGCCCTTTTTGATGCATCCAGTACTCTATCTGCTCTCCTGAAAATGCCTCATCCTGCCAATTTTTAGGTGATGCACAAAAGCGTAAAAAGTACCAACTAGACTCAACAAATGTATCCATTGTGTCTGTTTCACGGATAGCATCTTTGCCACAAGATGGGCATTTACAGTGCTTCCAAGTTGGGTGTTTGTCCAGTGGATTTCCCTCGCCTGTAATAACGATATCCTCAGGAAGTGCGATAGGGAGGTTCTCTTTTTTCTCCATCACTAAACCACAAGCATCACAGTGAACAAACGGGATAGGCGCACCCCAATATCTCTGGCGGCTTACTCCCCAATCTTTGAGTTTAAAGTTTGTCTTTTTTGTGCCGATGCCAAGAGCTTCAAAATGCTCTATGATTTTCGCTTGTGCCTCTTTGGAGTTGAGTCCGTCAAACTGCTCTGAGTTGAAAAGTGCGCCAACCTCGGTGAATGCTTTTGTATCACCTGCTTCGCCGCCAAATGGTTTTATAACCGCATGGATTGGCAAATCGTATTTTTTGGCAAAGTCAAAATCTCTCTCATCGTGTGCAGGAACTGCCATAACAGCGCCACTTCCGTAGTCCATCAAAACAAAGTTAGCCACCCAAAGAGGTATGCTTTTTTTTGTAAGAGGATGCACAATGCTTAAGCCTAACGCAACGCCGCTCTTCTCTTTTTGTCTATCGATGGAAGAGGCATTTTTCATCTCTTGGATTTTTGCGATTGTCGCATTATCTAAGAGTTGATTTTCAATCATATACGATACTATCTCATGCTCAGGAGCAAGTGCCGCATAACTCACACCATAAATGGTGTCGGGGCGCGTTGTAAAGACTTCAAAACCATCAAATTTACTCTTTAATCTCTCTAGTGAAGACTTCTCAAAAGAGAACTTAAACTCCAACCCGTAAGATTTGCCTATCCAGTTCTCTTGCATAGTGAGAACCTGTTTTGGCCAGCCACCCTCAAGCTTTTTAAGATCCGCCAAAAGCTCATCCGCATAATGGGTGATTTTGAAGTAGTACTGATTCATATCTTTTTTGACTACTTGGCTGTCACATCTCCAACAAATTCCCTCGATAACCTGCTCATTCGCCAAAACAGTGTGGCAGCTTGGACACCAGTTCAAGAACCCTTTTTTACGATACAAAAGCCCTTTTTCATACATGTCAATGATAAAGCCCTGTTCAAACTTCGTATAAAGTTCATCACTTGTTGCAAGTTCACGCTCTTTTGAAAATGAAAACCCAAGTGATTTAAACTCGCCTTTCATATAGTCGATGTTGCTGTAAGTCCATGTTTTTGGGTGCGAGCCATTTTTGATAGCCGCATTTTCAGCAGGCATACCAAAACTGTCAAAACCGATTGGATGTAGGACATTGAAACCCTGTTGACGGTAGTATCTTGCAAATGCGTCACTTATGGTGTAGTTTCTGACATGCCCCATATGAAGTCGTCCGCTTGGGAAAGGGAACATGCTAAGGATATACTTTTTTGCTTTTGTAAAATCTTCACTCGGCTCAAAACTGCTATTTTGCGCCCAATACTCTTGCCACTTTTTCTCTAACTCTTTTGAACTATACTCCAAAACTAACTCCTAATACTCTTCACGATTTTTTGAACTCTCTATATAGATAAGCCCTATAGAGAAGAGGTTTGCTATAAGCGCACCTATTGCTAGAGCGATAGCCCACTCCAGATTGCCAACAACTTCAAGGTAAATAAATGCTGGGATAAGATGCAAATCTGCAACAAGAGAAGATGCCAAAAGTTCAGCAGAGAGCAGATTTCTCACACCGATTTTTAGAAATGTAGAAATTAAGTTTAAGCTGCCTGCAACAAAAAGTGCTACAGCACTATGCTCATACAAAAACCCCGCGATTGATGTTAAACTCATCAATGCAAAAAAAACATAAACTACTTTGCCCCAATCCATAATGACACCTTGGCTTTAAAATTAAATTGGAGGATTATACAAAAAAGTATCTTAATACCAAATGCAATGAACCGCGTGTGGCTCGTTGCATTGCTTATGGAGTGTGTTACATCATGCCAGATTCAAACTGGTTTCTCATCTTCTCTTTTTCTGCTTCTCTTTTTGCTTTTTCAGCAAGATTGACATGATACTGTTTCACATCAAATCCTAAAAGAAGCAACATTGGAGAAGCAACAAATATAGAGGAGTATGTTCCAATAGTAATCCCCACTAAAAGAGTAAATGCAAACGCATGGATAATCTCACCACCCCATACAAAAAGTGTAAAAACAACAAAAAGAGTTGTTAGAGAGGTAAGCGTTGTTCGTGAGAGCGTATTGGTAATTGAGTCATCAATAACTTCGGCAAACTCGCTATCTCTGCCTTTGACGATTCCCTCACGGATACGGTCAAAAACGATGATAGTATCGTTGAGTGAGTAACCAAGAATCGTCAAAACTGCGGCTAAAACATCAAGATTTACCTCAAGTCCTACCAGAGCAATTGCCCCGATAGCTATGGAGATATCATGAACAAGTGCCAAAACAGACGCAAGTGCGAATCTCCACTCAAAACGAAACGCAACATAGACTAAAATTCCTGCAATCGCCAAAACAAGAGACATAATCCCTTTTTCTTTAAGCTCGCTTCCGACCTTTGGACCAACGATATCAACACGACGCACTTCAAAATCGCCCGTACCTTTTAGCGTCTCTCTTGTTACATCGCCTACATCGACCACAACATCTCCCGTTGTGGTTCGCATGCGGATAACCACCTCATCAGGAGAGCCAAACTCTGTGATACTTGCACCCTCAAAAGTCTCGTTACTTTTGAGTTTTTCGCGCATCGCATCGATGGGAGCCGTGCCTGTGTACTTCACCTGAACAATCGTTCCACCAGCAAAGTCAACACCGTAATTAAGCCCTTTTACCGCCAAAATAGTAAATGAGCTTACAATCAAAGCGATAGAAAAGAACATTGCCAGTTTTGATTTGCCCATAAATCCAAGGGTTTTTGTGTATCTAAAAAATTCCATAATTACCCCCTAATCCCGAACCAAAAAAGGTTATTTTTGCTCTTTTTCATTTTGCCCTCAAGCATCTGGTAGATTCCATGCGTTCCTAAAATCGCCGTAAGCATCGAAGCCAAAATACCGATACTAATGGTAATAGCGAAGCCTTTAATAGCACCCGTTCCATAAGCATAAAGCACAACAGCAGCGATAAGCGTCGTGATATTTGCATCCAAAATCGCACGCATCGCATTGGAGTA
>CAXNED010000058.1:0-7193 GCA_964201385.1 Sulfurimonadaceae bacterium
CGGCTTATCCAAAGCATAGAGAATGAACCAAGATTTGTAAAGCTAAAGAGTATCCAGTAGAGGAAAAGTGCGCTGTTTGACTGTGTTGTACCAATCAAAATAGCCGCCATTACAAAACCTGCATGCGAGATAGAGCTGTATGCGAGCATTCTCTTTACGTCTGTTTGTACAAGCGCCCAAACGTTTGCCATTGTCATCGTTATAACTACACCTGCATAGAGAACAACCTCCAACCAAACAACACCGCTATGGATAAGGAATTCAAAAATTCTCATCGCAACGACAAACGCCGCTATCTTTGGAACGATAGACATATACCCTGCAAGTGCCGCTGATGAACCCTCGTAAACATCTGGTGTCCATGTATGAAACGGAACCATAGAGAGTTTGAAACCAAACGATGCAAGCAAGAAAACAACACCGATAAGAACAAATCCGATATCTGCGTATTTGTTTGCTTCAAGAACAGCAGCTATCTGGTTAATCTCCACTGAACCCGTGAGTGCATAAAATACCATCGAACCAAAACTAAAAAATCCTGCTGCGAGCGCACCCATCGTAAAGTACTTCACCGCCGCTTCAAACGACTTGTCACGGTTGTGCATTGCTATGAGTGTGTAAAGTGCAAGGGATGCAGTCTCAAGTCCTACAAAGATAAGGATAAGATTGTCCGTTGCAACCATAAACTGGAAGCCTGCAATCATAAACAAGAAGAGTGCAAAAAATTCAGGGTAAGTGAACTCATGAAATCTTTTGTGCGTAAGTGCCAGAGGGATAAAAAGTATCGAAGCACCCACAACAATAAACTGCGATAAAATCGCCAAACCGTCAATGAGCATCACATCAAAAACGCCCATCACTGTTCCATTGCTTACAAACACGCCTGCCGAATCCATCAACGCTACAAAGTCAACCCCTAAAATAAGAAGGCTTAGCATAACGTAAAGTGAGCGGTCTTGCTCACTCTTAAAGAAGTCTATAACGATAATCAAGAGCGCACCAATGATTGGGATAAGCATTGGTACAAGAGTGATTAGATTTAATGACTCCATTGAGATATTTGCTGGTGATAACATTAGTGTGCCTCCTCCGCTTTTGGTTTTGTAAGTAGTGCCATATCTTTAGCGACACTTGGGATTCTCTGCTTTGCCTCTTCACTTAAAGCTTTTTCATGCATAAGAGAAACGACCGCTTCAACACTTGTGTTGATAGGTCCCAAAAGTGGCTTTGGATAGATTCCAAGCCAGATAGTAATGATTGTAAGCGGGATAAGTGCTAGAAGTTCTCTCTTGTTTACATCAGGAAGATTTCTGTTCTCCTCTTTTGTAATCACTCCAAAGAACATCTTTTTATATGCCGCAAGCATATAGATAGCCCCTACGATAATAGCAGTTCCTGCTAAGAGTGTAAGTATATGTGACTGCTTGTAAAAACCAAGAAGGCTTAAAAACTCTCCTACAAAGTTGATAGTAAGTGGAAGTCCCACAGAAGCCATCAACATAACGCCAAAGATAGTTGCGTAGCGAGGCATAACAGAAGCTAGTCCGCCAAACTCACTCATATACTTTGTATGTCTTCTGTCGTAGATAACCCCAACAAGGAAGAAGAGTGCGCCAGAGACGACACCGTGTGCAATCATAAGAAAGATAGAGCCTGTAATCCCCTCAACGTTAAGAGCAAAAGTTCCAAGGATGATAACACCCATGTGCGAAACAGAAGAGTACGCAACAACCTGCTTAATATCTTTTTGCGCATACGCAACCATCGCCGTATAGATAATCATAATGATAGCTAACACCGCAATCGGGTACATAAAGTAAACTGATGCATCTGGAAAGAGCGGCAAAGAGAAGCGGATAAATGCGTATGTTCCCATTTTTAAGAGAATCGCCGCAAGGATAACCGAACCGATAGTCGGAGCTTGTCCGTGCGCATATGGCAACCACGTATGAAACGGAAACATTGGTACTTTGATAGCAAAGCCCATAAAAAATGCTACAAATAACCAAAGCTGGAAAGATTCTGGCAAAATCAGACGATACCAATCAAGAAGCGCAAAACTCCACTCTCCCGTTGCTTGATAGTAAAAATACGCCATAAAAAGCATACCCACAAGCATAACAAGTGAACCTGTAAATGTGTAGAGGAAGAACTTTACAGATGCATAGATGCGAAGTGGTCCACCCCACGCTCCGATGATGTATAACATAGGTACAAGCGAGAGTTCCCAGAAGAGATAAAAGACGATAGCATCAAGAGCTGCAAAAACACCTACCATCGTCATCTGTAAAAACAGAAGCGTGATAATCATATTTTTAATATCTTTTGTCTCACCCAAAGATGCGATACCTATCATAGTAAAAAACGCCGCTAAGATGATGATAAAAAGAGAGATACCATCTACTCCGACAATGTAGTTGATACCAAACGTCGGAACAAGCGCGATTTGCTCCATAAACTGCATGCCTGATGCATTTGAGTCAAATACAAACCATAGCCATAGTGCTAAGACAAACTCAATAGTAGCTACAGCGACACCATAAGAGCGTATGCTGTTTTTATTGACTACAAACCCGAGAACTCCTGCGAGTGCTGGGAAGAAAATTAAAATCGATAAGATATGATCCAACATCTATTAAACTCCTAAACCTGAGAGAAATGTCTTAATTTCTCCAGAATATCTTGCCGCAAGTCCAAATACTACAGCCAGTGATAATAAAGCAACAGTTCCTGCCACCATCCATTTAAGCATCGTCGAGAGGTTACCGCTCTGCATAACTCTTGTCTTCTCACCTGTTTGGTAGAAGGCATTTGCAATACCATCAACCGTAGCATCAACGATTTTTTGATCAATCTTCGTCCAAAATACCTCTGAGAGTTCTCTGTAAGCTTTGACGATATAGTTCTCATAGAAGTATGGAATGTAGTACTGGTTGATAAGCAGTTTGTACCCAAAGCTGTTTTCCATCTTTGAAGTGCCGTCTGGTACTTTGATGTCTTTGCTTGTGTACTTTTTGTATGCATAAGCAATCGCGCCCATAACAAAAAGCTGCGTTCCAATCGTCATAATCCAGTACGTTAAGCTAGAGTGAACATGGTACTCTTTGGCAGGAAGCAACTCTGTTACCATGCCAAAATAACCCATCTTAAATGCTCCAGCGATAACTGCTAAAACAAGTAACGGACTCATCGCAACAAGCATAAATTTGTATGCTTCATGCGGATGGATACCAAAGTGCTTATATCTGTCTTCACCGTGGAAGATAAGCGCAACAAGTCTAAATGAGTAAAACGCCGTCAAACCTGCAGTAAAGAGAAGAACGGTGTAGATGATAAAGTGATGCTCAACAAAAGCAACCTCTAAAATCAAATCTTTTGAGAAGAAGCCCGCAAGTGGAAAGATACCCGCAAGTGCAACAGAAGCGATAGTCATCATCAAAAATGTACCCTTCATAACCTTGCTAAGACCGCCCATCTTAAACGGGTCAAGCTCATCATGCATAGCGTGCATAACATTTCCTGCACCCAAGAAGAGAAGTGCTTTAAAGAAAGCGTGTGCCATAAGGTGGAAAAGTGCAACCCAGTATGCGCCAAGACCAGCTGCGGCAAACATATAGCCAAGCTGAGAAAGTGTTGAGTAGGCGATAACTCTCTTCATGTCACGGTTTACTAGTGCCATTGATGCGGCAAAAAGCGCAACAAATGCTCCCAAAGATGCGATAAAAACTCCAACATTTGGAATCAAATCATAAAGCGGGTTTGCACGAACAACGAGATAAACACCCGCTGTTACCATAGTTGCCGCGTGGATAAGAGCGGAAACTGGAGTTGGACCTTCCATCGCATCTGCTAACCATGTGTGAAGCGGAAACTGAGCCGATTTACCCATTGCACCGATGAAAAGGAAGATTCCCATCCATGTCAATACATCTGTTTCTAAAGATGGCATTGCTGCAAAAGCCTCTGTATATTGAAGAGTTCCTGTGTTCCAGTAAATCAAAAAGATACCGATAAGCATACCAAGGTCAGCGATACGGTTCATAATAAACGCTTCGTTTGCTGCCCAAGATGCGCTCTCTTTGTGATACCAGAAGCCGATAAGAAGCCATGAACAAAGACCAACGCCCTCCCAACCGATGAAAAGACCTGCAAAGTTGTCACTCATAACGAGTATCATCATCGAAAAAACGAATGCTGAGAGATAAGAGAAAAATCTGTTAAACCCTTTGTCGTGATCCATATAACCGATAGCATAGACGTGTACAACAGTTGAAACAAGCGTTACAACCATCATCATGACAACGCTTACCTGATCAACCATAAAACCAAACGGTATGTAAAGCTCTCCTGCTGCCATCCATGTCATCATCTCTACATGAATAGTACGTCCTGTCATAAATACTAATATAAGCAGAACAAAACTACTCAACAAAGAGACGCCAAGAAGAGCACTCGGTACAATTCCCGCTATCTTAGTCTTTTTTGACGCTCCAAAAAGTGCTGCAAACAAAGAGCCTGCGAGCGGTGCAAAAAGTGCGGTATATAAAAAGAGTTCCATCCCTTACCCCCTCATCGTTGACATGTTGTCAAGGTCAATATTGTTATGTTTTTTATGCCAAACAATCAAAAGTCCAAGTCCTACAGCAACCTCTGATGCAGCGATTGCGATAACAAAAAACGCAAACATCTGTCCAGTCAAATCACCATAATAGTGTGAAATTGCAGCAAACGAGATATTGACCGCATTTAAGAGTATCTCTGTTGCAAAAAACAGCATAAGAAGGTTTTTTCTTCTCATAACACCCACCAATCCAATAGCAAAAAGGATTGTAGAGAGTACAAGATAGTGGTGTAATCCTATTTCCATCATGAGTGCGCCTTTTTGTTTTTATCTTCTTCTTTCATCATCAATATCTCAGCCTCGTTCATAAGAGTAACAGAGAGATCCATCTTCTTTCCTGCAAGAACGATTCCTGCAATCATCGCCACAAGAAGCATAACTGCCGCAACTTCAAAAGGAACAAGATACTTAGTAAAGAGAACCATACCTACTTCTTGAACATTTTTTGTAGCATCAACTGATGGATAGAGTGCTTCGATGTTGTTACCAACAATCGGTGCCGCAACGATAACTACGACCATAAGAGCCGCAAGTGCGCTTAATCCGATGATAATAGCCTTGTTCCCCTGCTTCTCTTTAATCTCTCTTGTTGTGTCAAAAAACATCATACCAAAAGCATAAAGTGCCATAACAGCACCAGAGTAAACGACGATTTGAACCGCACCCAAAAAGTCAGCACCTAAAATAAAGAAGAATGCCGATATAAAAATCATTCCTGCCGCCAATGCACTTAGAGCATACAACGCTTGAGACGTTGTTACCGCTATGTAGAACATTGTGATTGTTAAAAAAGCGAACAGATAAAATGCAATTGCTTCAAACATAACCAAACTCCTTAATATGCTAGAGGTGTTTTTTTAACACGCTCATCTTCATGTGGTGTAATTGCGCCAAAGCCTTCAAACTCTCTTTGCGCTCCCGCTTTCATGGTATCAAATGGAGTAAGCATATCTTGAAAAGTCAAGAAATGCTCTCTTTGATCACTCGCATTTTCATACTCGCCGCCATGTGTGATAGCAAGTTCAGGACAAACCTCTGCACAGTAGCCACAAAAGATACAACGACCAAGGTTGATACTGTACTCTGAAACCTCTTTACGAGAGTTTTCATCTATTTTTGTGTCGATTCTGATACAGTTGGAGATACAAATCTTCTCACATAGTCCGCATCCGATACAACGTTCAGTATCAGACTCCCAAAGACGCTTCATCTCATGAACGGCTCTGTATCTCGGACCAATGGGCATCTTCTCCATCGGATACTGCACTGTATGGATATCAAAGCGAATCATCTCTCTCATAACCACCCAAAGACCTACAAAAAGTTCACCTCTAAATGTTCTTTTTACTACTCTTTTAAACTTTTCCCATCCATCTTTTGGATAGTCATCAATAGCGACCATGTAGTAGTCGCTACTCATCTCCACTACATTTCTGTTGCCAAAATGTTCTTCAATATGTTCGTTATGCATGCTCACCCCTTACATCATCACAATACCAGTGATAACTATGTTTATCACTGCGATTGGCATTAAAACTTTCCAACATAACCACATTAACTGGTCAGGTCTAACATCTGGCCAAGCCGCTCTTGTCCACAAGAAGAAGAAGAAGAAAAATGCAACTTTACCAAGAAGTCCAAGTGCGCCTAAAAAGCTTCCGTCTCCATATCCGCCTAAGAAAAGGATAGAGATAACAAAAGAGATAAAGAACATATTTGCATACTCACCTATGAAGAAAAGTCCCCATCTCATACCCGAATACTCTGTTCCAAATCCGTCAATAATCTCATGGTCATTAGCGATAAGGTGAAACGGTGTTCTTCCTGTTTCAGCGAACGCCGCTATCCAAAAGAGGATAAACGCAACTGGTTGCGACCAGAGTATCCAGCTTGTAATTCCGCCTGATTGGTACTCATTAAAGTCAATCAACGAAAGCGAACCAACCATCATGATAGGAGCGAGAATAGATAAGCCCGTAACTACCTCATAAGAGATAAATACAGCCGCACCCCTTGCAGCAGAGAGAAGCGAGAACTTATTTGCCGATGCCATACCACCAAGAAGCGGACCGTAAAGTCCAACACCCATGATTCCAAGGATGTAGAGGATACCGATGTTGATATCCGCAACGATTGGGTGTACCTCATAGCCAAAAAGGGTAAAAGATGGTAAAAACGGGATAGCCGCCGCCGCCATAAAAGCAGTTGCAGCGGTAATCACTGGTGCGATTTTAAAGATGCGCCCAACAACATTTGTTGGAACGATATCCTCTTTTGTAAAGAGCTTGATACCATCTGCCGCAACTTGCAATAATCCAAAAGGTCCAACATTCATCGGTCCAAGACGACGCTGCATAAATGCAAGAACTTTTCTCTCAAAGTAAGTTCCAATCCCAGCAAGTGCTGAGAAGATAAGTAAAATAACGACGATTTTAATTATCGTCTCTATAAAATATGCCATTTCCATATATTACACCTTTTCAATCGAAGCTGTTGCAAAGCGGTATGAGCTAAACAGTGCCTCTGAGTTTAATTTTGCATCAAATGTCGGCAGAACTATGATATCACCGCT
>CAXNED010000059.1:0-7191 GCA_964201385.1 Sulfurimonadaceae bacterium
ATCATGGAGATGGTCTTGTAGACAGTGCAGGGAGCAGTACTGGTATGTTGTACCATCTAGTGATGCGCTATGGTTTGTCTTGTAATATTTTGGTAAATTCATACCGCAGCGAGGACAAGACTCTTTCTCTTTTCCCTCCTGCAACAAAACAGCCTCTTTTTGACTAACACTTTGAAACATGGTTGATTTTGTTGCAACATCAGTTTGAACGCCACAACCAACTAAAAAAGCAGCAGCTAAAGATAAAATAATTTTTTGGTACATATAATCTCCTTTGTTTGTAAAATGTTAGCTAGAAATGATTACTATAGTGTTAAAAAAACTATTAAATTGGAATTTAACATGAAAAATAAAATTATGAAATATATAAAAGAAATTTTCTACTTTTTTATACTCCTCATCCTCTTTGCAAATATTTTAAGTTTTTATAGAAGCATGCATCTTGCAGACCAGTCTCTGCCATTTAAGAGCGTAGTTTTGCTCAACCAAGAGACATATGCACTTTCGCAAGACAAACCAACACTACTCTATTTTTGGGCAACATGGTGTCCTATCTGCAAAGCGCAATCTCCAAATATTCAAACGCTTGCCAAGAACTATAATGTTCTAACAGTTGCAGTCAAATCAGGAAGCGATAAAGAGATTCAAGAGTATCTCAAAAGCCACAATTTAGACTTTAAAGTGATAAATGACTATGATGGTTCTATCGCAAACAAGTTTGGCATCTCTGTATTTCCTACAACTCTTTTATATGATAAAGACAGAGAATTTTTCTATAGCGATGTAGGTTATACAAGTACAATTGGATTATGGCTTAGAATGTGGTGGATAGATTAAAAAAGATTCAATACAAAGCAAATTTATTCGCCTTGTATTGAAAAGAAGAAGTTAGTCTTTGATTTTAACAACGTACGCTTTGTGAGAAAGCGGTACCCAAGGGCGTTTAATATGCTCAGGACGACGTAATGTAGAATCTTTATCTAATCCACGCGTCAACTGATCTCTCCAGCCTTGATATACTTTAAAGTTATTATCGTAATTAACTTGAATATCACCAATCTTATCTCCTGGTTGCGCTGGCTCTAAGATAACTTTTTGGTGCCAGCAATGCATCCCTGAAATAGGGTCTGGATGCGGAGCAGCAACTGCATTTTGCCATGAGCCGCTTAGTCCATCCCACCAAATATTTCCGCTGTCTCTATTGTAATCTGCAAATCTCTCAGCTTTAAACGGCTTGATACCCTCTATATATTTGAGTTTACCGACTTTTCCGTCCATCTGTACTTCAGCAGTAGGAACACCAAAACTGTTGATTCCAGCTTTTCCACTGTAATCTTCAATCTTAATCTGTGCTCCATCTTGACCGACATTTTCTACAGGATGAGCAATAAATTTAGGATTATTTATATTTCTTGGCATCGGTTTTGGATCAACTTTGCCATCACTCACTCCATTTGGAATTGTTACGGAGTTAGTCAATTTCCAACGACCGCCATGATGTGAACATGCAAGTGTTCCAGGAAGTACACCCTCCGTCGGCACTGCCATTGCAACGAAGTGACCTGACTCTAAACCTGTTAAACTATCCACGATTTTAACACGAATAGCATCCCCACGTTTAAATCCTTGGCGTGCAGCATCTGAAGTTGAAATCCAAATCGGGTCATGGTTTTGAGAAATCTCCATCAAGTGCTTAGAGTTCGCTGAACGAGTATGAATATTGTACGGCAAACGGAAAACTGTATTGAGTGCATACGAGTTTTTCTCACTCATGAAAGAGTGGTTTACATGCGAAACGATATGTGACATATCTTTCTTCTCTTGATCATTTCTTGGGTAAAATGGGATAGCATACTCTGGCCATTTCCAGTCATCTGCCAACCACTCACAGAAGAAGTCAAGCTTCTTATCAAGCGTAGCAAAACCTTCCATTTTCTTGCCGTTAATTTCAATACCGATAGGTTTTGTTTGACCGTGTGACTCTGCCGTCATTACGCCTGTTCTCTTGTTGATACTAACATGCTTTTTATCATATTTATGACCATGGGAGATGTAGTTTTCACCGTCATCTTTGATTTCACGCTCTTGCGCGGAGTAGATATTATTCTCTTCCATCCAAGCACCGTAATCCCTCATATACTCATATACAGGATATTCAGCGTTTTTGTATCTCTCATCTGTTGTTGCAGTTGCTTTTAGATTTGGCAAGTTGTCACCAAATGCTGCATCATACCACTCTGCGATAGTTACAGGTTTACCAGGATTCTTTTTAGATTCCCACATTTTTTTGATACCTAGTTTTCCTGTTGGGTCAATATAGTTGACACACAGTTCGAACCAGAACTCATTATCTTCCCAAACTTCGCCAAGTCCTGCTTTGATGTGTGCTTCGAGTGTAGCGCGTGCAGGATTTTTAGGTTTCCATCCTGCTTTTTCTAGAGCAACTCTTAAAACTGGCTGACGAAAAGATGTCCAACGAGCTGGCATTGTAGCCTCAGAGTGCTGATCATGTCTCTCTCCTGCAAGTCCAACCGGTAAAATATAGTCCATATACCAATTTGTCTCAGACCATACAGGAGATAAATTCATAGTAAGTTCCATTTTGGACTCATCTTTTAGAATCTCTATCCATCTGAATCCATCTGGATTAATCCAAACCGGATTATACATACGAGGAATATATACAGAGAGCTTGTTAGGCACTTTTAGCCCTTTTGCTATCCATTTGTTTTGCCACTCCGTATCTGTAAGAAGATGCGGTAAAAGATACGACATTTCATAAGATGATAGAGGCCATTCTGGCGGATATGTAAGTTCGTTATAAACATCAACTTTTGGAATATTTTCACCGCGCATTCCCTGTCCGACAGTAGCGCTTCCGCCTTTTCCAGATACAGAAATTACATGCCAGTGGTGGAAAAATGTTCCACCCTCAGGTCCGATTGCTCCGCGAAGTGCAAGTGCAAAGTAACCTGTACGGCCACCCATCCAACCACCACGATTTCCTGCAGCAGATGCTCTCCAGAAATACGTAGATATTGACTCGCCTGCCCATATAAACATATCGTAAAGTGCTTCTAGCTTATATGCAGGAACGTGTGTCTCTTTTACAGCAAAATCCAGAGTATAAGGAGAGTACAACTCTTTTAAAACAGCTAAGAAAGTATCAAAATCATCTCCGCTTGGAACTTTAGAGATATATCCCTTGCTAACCATAAACTCTAAATATTTTTTATTATCTAAGAATACTTCCCAGTTAATCCACTTTTTAACAAAAGCTTTATCTACTTTGTTTTCATTTAGAATTCTTTGTGTTAGGTAAAGATAAATAGCCGGTTCAGTACCAGGCCATGCAGCAATCCAAAGGTCAGCCATACCAGCAGAGTTTGAGAGACGAGGGTCCATAACGACCATCTTTGCACCCTTAGCTCTTGCATCAGCAATAAATGCTGCTGATTGAGCGAAGTAGTGTCCCGCATCTGCAGCGTGTGAAGAGTTTAGGAAAATCAGTTTAGCATTTGCCCAGTCTGGAGAAGTTCTGTCATCGTTTGCAAATTGAATAGTCGGAGTACGACCATTTGCAGAACAGATGTTAGTGTGTGAATTATAAGAATCTAAACCTAGTGTATGCCAAATTGCTGGAACGAAACCATTCTCATTTGGACGGCCAACGTGGAACATTACTGATTTTTTTGAAACCTCATCACCCTTCTCAATGGTCTCAGCCATTTTGTTACCAATGGTAGTCATAGCTTCGTCCCAAGTAGTACGAATCCACTTACCCTCTCCGCGAGCAGAACCTGGAGCACGCTTAAGTGGGAATGCGATACGATCTGGATCATACATTTGAGATTGAACTGCATAACCTTTTGCACAGTTACGGCCGCGGCTTCCCGGATGGAAAGGGTTACCCATATATTTTACAACTGTAAATGTATTTTTATCAATCCATGCAGTTAAACCACAAGAAGCTTCACAGTTAGAACATGCTGTTGGGACGATTGCATAATCATTTACTCTGATACCATCTGGATTTGATTCACTTCTCACGCCATGGCGGTCTATACCGCCTCTTTTCCAGTCATTTCCATCTAGTTCTTTAAAATCATTCCACTCACTCATTGGTGGATAAAAAGATAAGGAATCTGGTGTATTTGTAAATTTGCTATTGCTAACCGACTTAGCAATTGCATCAGTCGTAAACACACCCTTTGCGATAGTTGCACCTGCAACAGTAAATGCAGCGCCTTTTAAAAATGTTCTTCTACTTTCTAAATACATTCAATATTCTCCCTAACTCATTGGTAATAATTGTGGAATCATTAGCCATACATGTTTAACTATCGCTAAACCAACTAATGCCAAAATTGCTGCAAGTTTTAAAATAGCATCAGACTTGCTCACTCTGCTTAGAACTATAAATAACATTGGTAAGATATATGTTATCCATTGACCTAGCCAAAACATAACAGCATACGGTCCATCACCTTTGATATACCCGATAGTTGCTGCAATCTCTTCTGCTTTCATCGGTCCAAAAATATACTCTGACATATAGATAATAAATGCCATAAGTGCACTTAATCCTAATACAACGCCCAAAGTGTTTTTAGCTTCGTCACTTAGCTTGTTGCCGCCAAGCAAAAGCATAAATCCAGAACCCGCAAGAAGTGCTGCAAGAATCATTTGCGCTGATTCAGCTGGCATTTGCCATAGCTCACGTGCTGTACACTGTGCCATCAAAGAAGCCGTATAGAGCGTAACTGGTATAGCAAGTATCGTTGTCCAAAGAAGAACTTTGTCAAATAATTGGTTATTTTTCTTAAACGCTAAAAACGCCAAAAGTGACAAAAGACCTAGAAAACCAGACGCCATAAAAGAACCTACTGCAATAGCAGAGTTCCAATGTGAATAGACAAATATATGCCACATTCTGAATGGTTGATGTAAATCAGCCAACGTGAAAAGTAAGAAAATATTGATAAACACAAAAGCCGTTATGGCTGCTGGAAGTCTTAATTTTTCAACTTGTTGCGGATACATTCTAAGCAGTAAAAAGAGCATAAAAATGACACCAGTACCAATACTTTTTGCCCACATATTGACCGTTACTAGCCAAGGCCACACTATCCCTGGCAATGCTACGTCTAAAGTAACTACAGCATGTGTTGCTGCTAAAATTTCATGTGCCATTAGTGGTGCCCTCCTACTGGAAGTGTTGTGATATTATTGAAAAGTGAGTGTCCATTTACCCTCTCTGATGCAAGAGGGTTAAGAGTAACATTTCCTCCTCCAACATAGAAGTGGTGAGGATTTGTTCCTTTTTCTGGTTTACGAACTTGAACACCGCCCTGGTGAACTTGAATATATTTAGAAATATTTGAAGTTGGATCTTCTAAGTCTCCAAAAATATTTGCCTGAACTGGACATGCTACAACACACGCTGGCATCATAGATGACGCAACTCTGTGCGCACAGTATGTACATTTGTCTGCAGTTTGCGTTTGAGGATCGATATAAATCGCTCCGTATGGACATGCCATAACACATCCTGCACACCCAATACAGCGCTCTTTGTCAATATTGACAATACCGTTTTGTAGATAGTGAAGTGCACTAACTGGACAGATTCTCTCACACGGTGCATTTTCACAGTGGTTACATCTTAGTGGAGTAAACGTTCTTCTTGTTTCAGGAAACGTACCAACATCTACATATTTTACACGAAGTCTCCATGTGCTTAGCGGAACTTCATTTTCCACTTTACATGCGATTTCACACCCCTTACATCCCATACATAAATGTAAGTCAACTAGGAAGCCTAATTGCATATACTCTCCTTCTTTTTTTAGCCTTTGTTTTAGACAAATGTTAAGATTTATAACAACAGTTAATCTTTTTGAAAAGAAGCCCTTATTATAGTGCTAAACAAGGGCTTCTACTGCAACAATACTACCTACATAAACCTTAAAATAGTTATAAAATTATCACATTTTGATAATAATTTCGCAATATTTTTCATAGTGTGAATATTTGAAATTTTTATCTCTCTAGCCTTACTCTGACTGATTGTTCATGGGCAGTTAAGCCCTCTATATTTGCAATCAGTGCACACTCTTCTCCTATCTCATTGATAGCTTTTTTACTAAAAGAGATGATAGAAGATTTTTTCATAAAATTTTCAACTCCCAGTGGCGAGTAAAATTTGGCAGTTCCTCCTGTTGGAAGTGTGTGGTTTGGACCTGCCATATAGTCCCCGATAGCTTCAGGTGTGTTATGTCCTAGAAAAATAGCTCCAGCATGTTTGATAAGAGGAAGCAATTCAAAAGGCGAAAGCGTTGCCACTTCTAAATGCTCTGGTGCGATTTGGTTCATCAACTCTATCGCCTCTTGCATCGTAGCAGTAACGATAATCGCACCACGCTCTTCTATGGACTTTCTTGCAATCTCCTGACGCGGGAGTTTTTTAAGCCAAACTTCAAGCTCACTTTTTACTGCGTCTGCTAATGCCTGTGATGGAGTGATCAAAATAGAACTTGCCATCTCATCGTGCTCTGCTTGAGAGAGCATATCTATCGCCATATGCGAAGGGTTTGCGCTCTCATCTGCGAGGATTCCTATCTCACTTGGTCCTGCAATCATGTCAATGTTTACATCGCCAAAAACCATCTTTTTCGCTGTAGCGACAAAGATATTTCCAGGACCTGTAATCACGTCAACTTTTGGAATAGTTTGCGTTCCATACGCCATCGCCGCAATCGCACTTGCTCCTCCGACTTTGTAAACCTCGCTAACGCCACATAAATGGCACGCTGCAAGAAGAAGTTCATTCGGTTCATTCTCTGGTGTAGGCGTACAGACAACTATTTTTTCAACTCCCGCAACTTGAGCAGGGATAACATTCATAAGAAGTGACGATGGATAAGCGGCTTTTCCACCTGGGATATAGAGTCCAGCACTATCAACTGGCGTTACTCTTTGACCCAAAATCGTTCCGTTTGGCTCGTCATCAAACCAAGATCTAGGCTTCTGTTTTTCATGATAGACTTTGATTCTATCATACGACAAGTGCAAAGCAGCTTTGAGTTTTGCATCAAGGTTGTTATAAGCTTTACTCATAGACTCCGTTGAGATTTTAAGCTCATCATCACTTTTTGGAGCCCACTTGTCAAATTTTGCTATATGTTCTTT
>CAXNED010000060.1:0-7177 GCA_964201385.1 Sulfurimonadaceae bacterium
GGCAGATCAGGTTGACAATGCCATCGCAAACGGAAGTGCTCTCCCTGCAACAGCATACCAAGCGCAATATCATGACGTTGATTCCTATACCAAAAAAAGTATCATGACAAAACTTTTCATTGAAACACTGCAAAACCAAGAGCTTCGCCTTAGCTACACAGGCAACAGAAGTGATGATGTTCTCTACGCAAACTCAAAGATGGATGCGGCGTATGATGACTCAAACATCTACAGCATTGAGTACAACATCGACGATGTAACAAAAGAGTACAAAAATATCAATCTTCAGTACTACTACTCTGATGTTGACCATCCGATGGATACAAAATTTAGAATTATTCCTACAGCAGGACCGATGATAAATAAATATAAAACAAATCATTTAAAGACATCTATGCAGGGTGTCAAACTTAAAAATAGTTTTGAGCTAGAGAGCTACAAATTTTTACTCGGACTTGATGGAAGTAGAAGAACGTGGGAAGGTCAATCATATTCTACGGATTTTTCAACGGGAGCGGAAAGTGGTTATGCTGTAAGCCTTACTCCTACCAAAACAGATAACAAAGCCATCTTTGCAAAAGCAGAGAAGAGTTTTGGTGACCTAAAAATCGAAACGGGTGCGAGATTTGACACGACAGATATAACACCAGATGCGACAAGCAATATAGAGAACGACTACACCGCTCTAAGCGCAAATATCTTAGCAACCTACTCTTTGGATGCTAAAAACAGCATCTTCTTAGGCTTTGGCTCTTCTGCGCGTGTTCCAGATGCAAGAGAACTCTACCCTACGGTTGACAATATCACAGGAAATGAGAACCTTAAACAGACAAAAAACAGAGAGATAGATCTTGGATATGAAACAAAACAAGATAGTTTTACTTTCAAAGCAAAAACTTTTTACTCAATGCTTGAAGACTACATCTATCTTAAACATACATCGCCAACGGCTTACACTTTTGAAAACATTGACGGAACAGTATATGGTGTAGAGTTAAGCGGTTCTTACTTTGTAACTGATGCTATGTCGGTTGATGCAAGCGCATCTTACAAGAGAGGCAAAAAAGCATCTACTGTAACCCAAAGCGACAGAGATTTGGCAGATATGGCTCCACTAAGAGGAAAAGTTGCACTCAACTATGAGTACATGAATGACTCAACAGCAACCTTTGAGATGCAAGCATCTGATAGATGGGACAACATAGACAGCAATAGCGGTGAACAAGAGCTAAGCGGATGGAGCATCTACAATGCGAAAGTAAGACATACACTTAGCAAAAGTACAGATATCACAGTCGGTGTCAACAATCTTTTGGACACAACATATATCCAAAGCAACTCGTATGTTGACTTGATTTTACTAAACTCAAGCGGCACAACAATGCTTCTTAATGAACCAGGAAGATACTTCTACACAAACATCAATTTCAAGTTCTAAAACCTTACAGCCTGACTTTGTGTCAGGTTGACTTTTTAATCAAAAAGGATTATAATTTTTTTGCGAGTATTACTTTTCTGTTAGAGTTAATGGAGTGGCAAAGGTTGAGGAAGTCATGAGCCTCAACCTTTTTTTTTGCCCTCCAAAAACTATAACAGAGGGGGTTTCATGGATAAGATAATGCTCGCACTAATTCTTATGTGCATCTTTGCACCGTTACTTAGGTAACGCCAAGGGGTCTTTACCCCTTGCCCCCGTAAAAGCATTTTTTTATACCAAAAAAGATAGAATCTCTCCATGATAAAAAGATACCCAACCAAAAAAATATTTGTCGGCAGTGTTGCAGTTGGCGGTGATGCGCCTATCAGTGTGCAGTCTATGACATTTTCAAAAACTGCTGATGTAGAGAGTACGGTGGAGCAGATAAAACGCCTTCACTTTGCGGGGTGTGACATCGTGCGTGTTGCCGTTCCAGAGATGGAAGATGCACTCGCACTAAAAAGTATCAAAGAGCAGATTTCCCTCCCTCTTGTTGCAGATATCCACTTTAACCACCGTTTGGCACTCGTGGCTGCTGAAGTGGTTGACTGCATCCGCATCAACCCTGGCAATATCGGTTCAAAAGAGCGTGTCAAAGAGGTAGTCAAAGCGTGTCAAGCACGCAATATCCCCATACGCATCGGTGTCAATGCAGGAAGTTTGGAAAAAGAGTTTTTAAACAAGTACGGACAAACCTCAGAGGGAATGGTCGCTTCTGCAGAGTACAACATCAAGTTTTTGGAGGATTTGGGGTTTGATGACATCAAAATCTCCCTTAAAGCAAGTGATGTCCAAAGAACAGTTGATGCTTACCGCATGTTGCGCCCAAAAAACAGCTACCCATTTCATCTAGGCGTGACAGAAGCGGGAACACGTTTTCATGCAACCATCAAAAGTGCTATCGGGCTTGGCGCACTTCTGCTTGATGGCATCGGCGACACCATGCGTGTGAGTATCACAGGAGAGCTTGAGGAAGAGATAAAAGTTGCCCGTGCCATCCTCAAAGACAGCGGTGCGGCAAAAGATGGGCTCAACATCATCTCCTGCCCTACTTGCGGACGCATTGAGGCAGATTTGGTCACTGCCGTGGGCGAGATAGAAGAGAGAACCGCACACATCAAAGCACCGCTCAATGTCTCGGTCATGGGGTGTGTAGTAAATGCCATCGGCGAAGCCGCACATGCGGATGTAGCGATTGCTTATGGCAAGGGAAAAGGACTTATCATGGTCAAAGGCGAAGTAGTCGCAAATCTTGATGAGGACAAACTTGTCGATAGATTTGTAGAAGAGGTCGAAAAAATGGCAAGAGAGCTGAACTAATGCAGGAAAATCTTTACAATCTCGCTTTTGAGCGAAGCATCTTAAGCTCCATTATCTTTGAGCCAAGCCAGTTTGACGAGCTAAGTTCACAGCTCAAAAAAGATGATTTTTACCTCCCAGCGCATCAAGATATCTTTCATGCTATGACGCTTCTTTTACAAAAAGACCAGCCCATTGATGAGGAGTTTATCAAAAAAGAGCTTATCCGCTTAAAGAAGTTTGATGAGAGCGTGATGCTAGAAATCCTCTCTGCAAATCCCATCTCCAACACAAAAGCCTATGTAGATGAGATAAAAGACAAATCGCTCAAACGCCATCTCTTAACCCTCACAACAGAGATAAAAAGAGTGACAGTCGAAGAAGAACTCTCAAGTGCGGAAGTCATAGATATCGTTGAGAAAAAACTCTATGAGATAACCCAGAACAGCCAAACAAGCGACTTCAAAGACTCTCCAAAGATGACGTTTGACACCATGGAGTACATCAAAGAGATGAAAGCCCGTGGCAACAGCGTCTTAGTCGGCGTTGACACAGGTTTTCACGAACTCAACAAGATGACAACGGGTTTTGGTAAAGGAGATTTGGTTATCGTTGCGGCTCGTCCTGCCATGGGAAAAACATCTTTCATCCTCAACACCGTTAACAACCTCATCGTTCAGGGCAAAGGGGTCGCATTTTTCTCGCTTGAGATGCCAGCGGAGCAGTTAATGCTCAGACTTTTGTCTATACAAACTTCCATACCGTTACAGAAGTTGCGTGTGGGAGATATGAATGATGAGCAGTGGAGTTCGCTCAATGGGGCGATTGACAGGATGAATAGCGCAAAACTCTATGTTGATGACCATGGAAGCCTTAACATTAACCAGCTCCGTTCAAAACTGCGCAAGCTCAAAAACAAGCACCCAGAAATCGAGATAGCAGTTATCGACTACTTACAGATTATGCAAGGTATCGGCACCCAAGACAGACACCTGCAAGTTTCAGATATCTCTCGTGGACTCAAGATGTTAGCACGTGAGCTAAGTATGCCCATCGTCGCCCTCTCACAGCTCAACCGTGGGCTTGAGAGCAGAAATGACAAACGTCCGATGCTTAGTGACATCCGTGAATCAGGCTCTATTGAACAGGATGCGGACATCATTCTTTTTGTTTACCGTGACGATGTTTACCTCTACAAAGAGGAAAAAGAGCGTGAAAAAGCGGCAAAATCAGAGGGCAAAGAGTTTACTCCGACCTATATTGAGCGTGATGAGGAGGATGCGGAGATTATTATCGGCAAGCAGAGAAACGGTCCTACTGGGCATGTGAAGCTTATTTTTCACAAAAAACTTACCCGTTTTGTCGATGCAACGCCACACTTCCGCTCCGTTGAAACCGTCTTTGAAAATGTGGACACCCGCTCTGCAAACATCGGTTTTGGCAATGATACCATCTCGATGCCGCCTCTGTAGATGATAGAGAGGGTCTCGCTTTTCACATCGTGGCGGGACATCTCTCTTTTTCTTTTTGCCTCCCTTTTTATCCTTTCTCTCTCCCTTCTTTTTGAGTACAAAAACTACAAAGAATTTACCCGCTTTGACTCAGCACTTGTCGAAGCAACCGTGCTAAAACAGTATGAGAAGCAAAAAGGCAAGAGAACATACCAAGTGCTTAAACTCAAAAACAGTGATGGCATTACATTTTACACAACCGCAAAAAAATCGCTACAAGATATGAAAAACAGCCGCCTTAAGATGGAGATTTGGGCAAAAGAACTCACCTTTCTTACCTACCTTACCTCGTTTTACGCCACAAGCAAAATCCTTGAGATACAAGAGAACAACACCACAAAAGAGAGAGTAAATGCGCTTATCGCCGCATCACATGAAGACAAAAAAATGGGCAATATTTATCAAGCGCTCTACACCGCCGAGGAGGTAGATCAAAACACACAAACCGCATTTTCCAACCTCGGCGTATCTCACATTGTCGCTATCAGCGGATTTCATCTTAGCATCTTAAGTGCGCTGCTCTACTTTTTACTCAAACCCCTCTATGGTTTTGCGCAAGGGCGGTTTTTTCCATACAGAAACTCAAAACTGGATATTTTTGCACTTGTTGCGGTTGTTCTTTTTGCTTATACCCTCTTTTTGGATGCACCGCCATCGCTTGTACGCTCTTTTGGTATGTTTATCGTAGGATTTTTTCTTTACGACAGAGGCATCAAGATAGTTTCCATGCAGACGCTTTTTGTTACCATCATACTTCTGCTTGCGTTTTTCCCACGCCTTGCATTTTCTCTTGGTTTTTGGCTCTCTGCTGGCGGGGTTTTTTATATCTTTTTATTTTTGATTCACTTCAAAAACCTCAACCTTTTTTGGCAGATGGTAGGCATCTCTGTACTTGTTTATCTCTACATGCTCCCCGTGGCACTCTACATTTTTCAAAACTTTAGCGTCTATCATCCATTTTCCATCATCCTCTCCATGCTCTTTACACCCTTTTATCCGCTTAGCATATTGGCGCATCTGGTAGGATTTGGCGATTTTTCTGACCCATTTTTACTTTGGTTGATGTCACTTGGAGAGGATGGCGCAAAAGTGGAGTTACATCTTGGACTCTTTTTACTTCATGTGGTTCTCTCTTTTGCTGCCATTTACAGCAAAAGGGCGATGTGGGGATTAACTCTCTTTAGTACTCTTATTTTCATATACGCTATGCAACAAGTAGCAGAGTTTTAACCCATAGATAAAAATTATCCACGACGCATAAATCCACAAAAAGAGAAACATGAGTATAGAAAACGAACCGTACATCGTCTCATAGGCTTTGTTGTAAAAAACATAATAGATAAAGAGATTTTTGGCGATGCTAAAGACAACAGAAGCGGCAAATGAGCTTATAAACGAAGCTTTTACGTTAACTTTAACATTTGGTGCTATCTGAAATACAAGAAAAAACAGTGCCCAAAGGATGAGATATGGTACAAAAGGGAGGATATTTATATCAGCCACATACGCACTCTGCGCCATCAGATTTGCGACATACCCAGTTATGTAAAAAGAGACTCCAAGCCCGATGGGTGTAAGTGTCAGAAGCGTCCAAAAGGTCGTCACACTCTCCCAAATCCCACGTACCTTTGCATGAAAAATCTTGTTTGCGATGTACTCAAAGTTTTGAAAAAAGAGAAGCGAAGAGACGATAACCGCTGCAAAACTTACTGTACTCATCTCAACGGAGTTTTGTAAAAACCCATTGATATGCTCCATCACCGCCTCAGAGTTAACGGGCATAATGTTTGAGAAGATAAAGTCACGCAACTTCTCATAGTACTGGGCAAAATTTGGTAACGATGTAAAGAGAGTAAGCGTAATCAAAAGAAGCGGTATAAGCGTAAAAATAGTATAAAAACTAAGACTAGCCGCATAAAAAGTGAGGTCTTTGTCTAAAAAGAGAGTGAAAAGTAACTTTGCCTTTTCGTAGAGTTTTTTACCCTCTATCATCATAATCTTAAGAGTTGTTCTTTTAGCTTAGGCATATGAACTCTAAGCACTATCTCTAAAATTTCATCATCTACGCTATCATAATCATGCGCTATAAAATTTCTAACAGCGTTCAAACCCTTGAGGTCATTTTTATCTATTTGAGAAAGAAGTTCAAACTCATTTTCATCTTTAAGTTTATTGAACTGTTCTGCAATGGTTATGATTTGCATTCTTATGGCAGGTTTGAGAATCCTATCTTCAAGTGCTTGAACAATCTTTCCATCTTTTTGCGCTATAAAAAATTCTATATCATCGATTTTATTTAAAATCGCTTTTATTCTCTCTTTCATACCAAAACCTCCTCATTTTTTAGGCTTTGCTGCATCAAACTATTTTTACTGTTTGATGGTATAAAATCTATCTTTTTTTTCAACTCTTTTTGCAACTCTTCTTTAAGTTCTTCTATTTTTAGAAGTTTTGCAAAAGCGTTATCTTTAAAAAATCTCTCATGGTCGATCTTGTATGTCAAGTCGATATCACTAAAATCATCTGCATTTCCTCGAGCATAAGAGCCAAAGAGGCTTACTACTCTAAATCCCTCATCTTGATGCACTTCATTGAAATTTTTTAAAGTTATTAAGATATTTTCTCTACTTAACATCACTAACCCTTAAGACAATCCCATCTTATAAGGATTCAAGATATTATTCGGGTCAAACGCCATTTTGATGGATTTGAAAAGTGCCATCTCTTCTGGCGTAAATGCCATCTTCATGTAAGGTGCTTTTGCAAGTCCTATGCCGTGTTCTCCACTAAGCGTTCCGCCTAAGTCAATCGTTGCTTGAAACACCTCTTCTATGGCTTGGTAAGCGATTTTTACCTGCTCTGGGTCTTTGCCGTCCACCATGACGTTTGT
>CAXNED010000061.1:0-7097 GCA_964201385.1 Sulfurimonadaceae bacterium
CCATTATAGCCCTATTTGGGCTAATCATCGCCCTCTTCCTCTTTCATAACCATCGCTCTGTAGCTCTCATCTTTTGGGACAAGTCCTGCTTCGTAGAGAAACTGTGAGGGCAAAAAGTTCATCTTTTTGATTTTGTCAAATTTGGCATAACTTAGATAAAGAGTGTCTTTTGCTCTGGTAACGGCGACGTAAAAAAGGCGGCGTTCCTCATCTAAAGAGCCGCCACGTTGCATGAGTTTGCGGTTTGGGAAGCGTCCGTCCATCAGGTCAACGATGTAAACCTCTTTGTACTCCAAACCCTTAGAGGCGTGGACACTGAGCAGATTTACCCCCTCGCCTTGCGTGAGGTCTGATGAGCCTAAAATCATGGCATTTAAGAAGCGTTCATGCTCGCTGTAGGGCTTTGATAGCTCTTCGAGTAAAAGCATTTTTCGTTTTATCCGCACCAACGATTCAGCTTTTTGTTTCTCGTCAATCGTTCCGTCTTTGAGCAATGCTCTTTTGCTTGAGAGCTGCTCTGCGATGTAGGTGTAAATGGCGGCATCTGCGATTTTCTTGACGATTGTGCGAGGCTGTTTTACCCCTTTTAAGTCACGAAAAAGCAGATAAAAATCGTGCAAAAATGTCGCACTCTCTTTTGTGAGTTTTGGGTGTTTTAAGATGGGATTTTTCATAAATTTCTCTTCAAATCCACATTTTGCAAATTTCCCAACACTTCCAAGCTCTAAAAAGTCATCAAAAAGCCCCAACTGATGGTTGAGTTTTCTCTTCTCAAAAGGGTTGGTTATCGACACATCTGGAGCGTAAAGCCCATAAAAGATACTCCCATGTCCAAGGCGTTTGAGTGCGATATACATCTCTTTTGCCATCGCACTCCCGACCCCTTTTGCAAACTCAAAAAGGTGGATAAACGCCATCATGTCGGATTCGTTGACAAGCAGTGTGTAAAAATCAAGTACCGCTTTTACCTCACGTGAATCGAAAAAACTCGTTCCCCCTTTTCTTTTGCAGTTGATACCAAGCTCACGCAAAGCCACCTCTATGCCATCGGCGGAGGAGTTGTTGCGAAAGATAACGGCTATCTCATCACGCACTGTTTGCGTTCTGCTTATCTTGTGGGCGATGTCGTGGTACTGGTCAAAAAGCTCATCATACGCCAGAAGTTTTGGAGGCTCTGCGTGCTGTACCCGTGTCACTTCTAGTTTTTTTGGGTAAATCCTCTCGTTGTACTCTATGACTTTTGAAGCAAGCGAGAGAATGGGGACGGTGGAGCGGTAGTTTTTTGTCAAGGTGTGAACTGTGGCATTTGGGTATTTTTTGGAAAATGAGCCGATGATAGAGATGTCCGCACCGTTAAATGCGTAAATACTCTGGTCATAATCCCCAACACAAAAGAGTGATGGCGGGTTCATGGCATCTATGAGCGTGCCTTGAAGAGCGTTTGTGTCTTGATACTCATCCACAAGAACCTCTTTGTATCCAAGCTCTTTGGTTGCGCATAGTGTACGAAAGTTGAGTAGCAAATCGTTGAAATTGACAAAACCGTACTCTTTTTTAAGCGCTTCAAACTCATCCACGATATCGGCGTAAATCATCGCAAAAGGTTCATGTTCTGGGTATTTTGACTTTACCCAATCCTCAAAATGGGCATTTAACTCCGTGTTTTGATAAAAAGAGTACACATCATAGAGATAGTTTCCGCCATAAGGGGCAATCTCCGCTCCCAAATGCCCAAACGAACGCTTTTCATAGACACTTCTAAAGAGCGTTTTAAGCTCTCGCTGCTGTTTTAAAACCACCTTTTTATCATCTTTTTTAAGCCATCTGTAGCTTACCGCATGAAAAGTTCCCGCATCTATCTTTGAAGCTATATCTCCTCCAAAGTACTCCGCCACACGCTGCACCATCTCTGCCGCTGCTTTGTTTGTAAAAGTAAGAAGCAAAATCTCACTAGGTTTCGCACCGCACTTGAGCAAGTGGGCGATGCGCCCCACGATAGTCGAGGTTTTGCCTGTTCCTGCTGAAGCGATGATGAGATTTTGCTTTTGCAAAGAGGTCGCTGCGGCGTACTGTTCTTCATTGAGACGGGAAAGTGGCAAATGCGCTCCTGCGGTGATTTAGAAATGTGATTATACTTAGAGCAAATTCAACTAAGCTTTAGAGCGCATTTCCTTTGTTAAGATTTATAATAAAAAATAATAGAACCATTCAATAGAATTTAAAAAAACTATCACTATAATAGTTCATATATGTGTCAGGAGTGCTTCATGCAAGAAAAAGAGATAGCTAGAAGGTCTTTCTTACAAAAAAGCGTTTATAGCATCGGTTATGCGTTTATGGGAGGTGTTGTGTGGAGTGCGTACCTCACAAAATCCCAAGCGCAAACGCTTGCTCTTCGCCCACCAGCGGCTCTTAGCGAAAAAGAGTTTTTAGCATCTTGTCTGCATTGCGGCATGTGTGTGAGTGCGTGTCCGTTTGATGTGCTTAAACTTGCCACCATCTCGGATGATGTACCAACGGGTACGCCCTACTTTACTCCACGAGAAGATGCGTGCCGTCTCTGCATCGACGTCCCATGTGCGAGTGCGTGTCCAACAGATGCGCTCAACCTTGAACGACTTACAAAAAATGGGCAATTTTCCATAAACAACGCCAAAATGGGATTGGCAAGAGTTAACACCGAGTCATGTTTGGCGCATCTGGGACTTCAATGTACCATGTGTATTCGTGCCTGCCCGCTTGAAGATGTCGCTATCATGCAGAAAAATGAACGCAATGAACGCACGGGAATGCATGCTTACCTTACACCTGTTGTCAACCCAAATGCATGCACGGGATGCGGTCTATGCGAACACGCTTGCCCCACAAACACGCCATCTATCAGAGTATTTCCTCTCTTTTTATCGGCTTATGAACGAGGTTCGCACTATGTTTTGGGATGGGACAGAGAGGATGAGGCGAAAGCAAAGAAAAACACGACTGATGTTAAGATGGAGAAGACCAAACGCAATGAAAAAAGCGCACTTGACAACGTCAACGATGTCGATGGCATCTTAAAGGGGCTTTACAATGAATAAAATTTTCAAATACAGATATTACCTCGCACGCCGCACCACGCAATTTCTCGTGCTTGGTAGCTACTTTTTGGCAAATCTTTACGGATGGAGTGTTGTTCAAGGAAACCTTAGCAGTTCGCTTCTTTTTGGTTTTTTGCCTCTAAGCGACCCATTTGCAACGCTTCAAACATTTTTTGCAGGAGCGATTATCTCGGCGGATATCTTAGTCGGTGCTTTGGTTGTTTTGTTTTTTTACGGTGTCGTTGGAGGGAGATTTTTCTGCTCATGGGTCTGCCCCGTAAACATCATCACAGAAACCGCCGCCGCACTTAGAAGAAAACTCTTTCTTGGAAGCAAAGATGCGCCATCACTTCTTAGCCGTCATGTCCGCTACTGGGTTATCGCTCTCACGCTTCTTCTCTCGTTTGTTTTCTCTGTCTCGGCGTTTGAGGTGTTAAGTCCCATCGGCATAGCGCATCGAGGCATTATTTTTGGTTTTGGGATGGGGTGGTTTTTTCTTTTGGCACTCTTCTTTTTTGACCTTTTCTCCCAAAAATACGGTTGGTGCGGACACATCTGCCCGCTTGGTGGGTTCAATGCTCTTGTTGGCAAGTACTCGCTTATCAAAATCACTCATGACGCCGACAAATGTGTCCACTCACAAGAGTGTTTTTTGGTCTGCCCAGAGGTTCAAGTCTTGGCATCGGTGGGCAAAAAGAGCCACATCGTCACAGGAAAAGAGTGCATAAAATGTGCCAGATGTATAGAAGTCTGCGACAGTGGCGCATTTGAGGTCTCCATCGTGGGCATAGCAAAACAGTTGAAGGAGGGAGCATGAAGTTATTTGTAATTTTTTTATTTTTGGGGGTTTACGCTCTTTTTGCCAAAGAGATAGCTCCGTACAGAAGTATCAAAGTAGGTGACGCAACCACCGATTTTGTCAGAGCAGACAACAAGCTCATCGTCTCTACAAGAGAGAGCAGTGTCATGGTACATGACCTCTTGAGCGGTAAACTTTTAGAGAAGATTACGATTCCAACACAGCAAAATATCTTAGGTAACACCATTGGCATTATCGTGACAAGCGTGGATACTCTTGATGGCAAAATCATCTTTGCCACCAGACATTTGGATTCGTGGGGAGATATCTACATGTATGAGCAAAAAAAACTTACCAAACTTTTAGACGCATCGAAAAAAATAGCTCCAAAAGAGATAAAGTTTGCAAATGCCAACCAAATCATCATCGGCACAATGGAGAATGAAATCATCCTTTTTGACATGGTAAGAAGAGAGGTTCTTTACAAAAAACATCTAAGTGAAGCAAGCTTTTCTGATTTTGTGCTTAGTGAAGACAAAAAAGTACTCTTTAGTGCCGATGAAGCGCCAACGCTCTACAAGATAGACATCAAAAGCGGCGAGGTTATAGAACGCTATGACGAGGCAAACAAGCGAGATATCTTTGCTATCGACTACAAAAACAACACTCTTGCAACAGGCGGCAAGGACAAACGCCTTGTTCTATACCGCTCCGCAAAAAGCCACAAAACAGCCAGTGCAGACTTTTTTATCAGCAGTGTCGCACTTAGCCAAGATGCAACCCGAGTGGCGTTTAGCAAAAATGAAGCTGGCGACCTAACAGTAGTGCAGACAAACAATTTTCAAGAATTAGCCACTCTAAAAGGACACACAACTAAAGTCGTCAAAATGGAGTTTCTCGACAACAGTGAACTACTCACCGCTGACGATAGAGGAACACTCTACTTTTGGAAGATAAAGTGATTTTTTAAATCTGCACAAATCCAGACGGTTTTACGCCGCAAACTGGGCAGTTTTGTGTCGGTTCTCCTATCTCTATGTAACCACAGAGCGGGCAGAGATAAATCCCCACTTCATCAAGGTCTCTTCCCTCACGCACTGCTTCAAGTGCTTTTTTGTAAAGCTCGGCGTGGACTTTTTCAGCCTCTAACGCCCATCCGAACATTTTTTTTGCCTTATGTCCCTCAGCGACTGCTTGTTCATACATCGGCGGGTACATATCTTCATACTCGTAAGTCTCTCCACCGATTGCCACTTCAAGGTTCTCTAACGTTGAGCCTATCTTGTCCATCGCCTTTAAGTGACCCTCAGCGTGGATTTTCTCCGCTTCTGCCGTTGTGCGAAAAAGCTTTGCAATGTTTGTAAAACCGTCTTTTTGAGCTTGTTTTGCAAATGCACTGTACTTCTGGTACGCTCCGCTCTCTCCGCTAAATGCTACTTCTAGGTTCTCTTTTGTATTTGGCACAGCTACTCCTTTTATTTTTCAAAATGCTCTAAAAGCTTATTGGTTGGGATTTTTGTCAGATCTGCATGAAGATTTTTCTCCATATTTTTTCTATTTTTCTCATTTAAAAGCTCTACAATCTGGTTGTTAACTGCCTTTGGTGCGGCAAAACACCATGAGTCATGAGGATTGTTTTGTAGCGCCTCAGCTATCTCTTCCCCTATCTCTTTGATTCTTCTGCGCTCCCACTCAAGTTCGATATTGTGGTCTTCACCAAAACCGCTACCACGTTCCCCTTTAAAATTACCGTGCTGATCAGAGACTTTTTCGCTTAAGCGCTTATGAGTTTCCAAACTATCTATGTTCTCAAGAATCTCTAAAGACTCCCTCCCCATCGGATCTTTTTTCAATGCAAACAATTTAAAATGCTGCAAATCAGCAACAACAATAAGCTTTTTTAACATAACAACTCCTTGTAATTCATGATATTAAGAACTATATAACAGCTTCATTCTATCAAGAAAATATAAAATTATTCTTTAAAAAACATGGTTCGGCTGAAGCATACTACATAAGCAAATCCTCACTTGATTTTGGCTATAATCGCGCACTTTTAAACCAGAAAAATCAAGGTAAACAATCATGTCAAACAGCTACGAAGCGCAACTTACGGAAGATAAATTTTATAAAATTTGGGAAGAGAGAGGCTACTTTGAAGTAGATGGAAATAAAGCCATTCAAGAAGAGGGAAAAAACTTCTCCATTATGATGCCTCCGCCAAATGTCACTGGTCGCCTGCACATCGGTCATGCGCTTACATTTACACTTCAAGATATCATCACTCGCTACAAAAGAATGGACGGGTACAAAACTCTTTGGCAACCAGGAACTGACCATGCAGGGATAGCGACGCAAAATGTTGTGGAAAAACAGCTTCTTGCGGAGGGGACGACTAAAGAAGAGATTGGCAGAGAGGCGTTTTTAAAGAGAGCGTGGGAGTGGAAAGAGGAGTCAGCGGGCATCATGACCTCACAACTCCGCAAAATGGGCGTAAGTCCCGCTTGGAAGAGAGAGCGATTTACCATGGATGATGGGCTTCAAAAGTCTGTAAAAGAGGCGTTTGTCCATCTCTACAATCAAGGGCTTATAGTTCGTGGAAACTACATGGTTAACTGGTGTACGCATGACGGCGCACTTAGTGACATTGAAGTAGAGCATGAAGACCATGACGGCAAGTTTTACCACATCAAGTACCCGTTTGCAGATGGAAGCGGCTTTGTAGAAGTTGCAACGACAAGACCTGAAACATACTTTGGCGATACCGCCGTTATGGTGCATCCCCAAGATGAGAGATACAAACATCTTTTGGGCAAAAAAGTAAAACTCCCGCTCACAAGCAGAGAAGTAGCCATCATCGCTGATGAGCATGTTGACATGACATTTGGAACGGGCGTGGTAAAAGTCACTCCCGCACACGACCAAAACGACTATGAAGTTGGCAAAAGACACGATTTGGAGTTCATCACGGTTTTTGACGAAAAAGGTATCTTAAACGAGTATGCAGGGGAGTTTCAAGGCTTAGAGAGGCTTGAGGCTCGTGAGATTATCGTCAAAAAACTCTCCGATGAGGGCTTTATCGTAAAAATCGAAGACCACAAACATCAAGTGGGACACTGCTACAGATGTAAAAATATCGTTGAACCTTACATCTCAAAACAGTGGTTTGTAAGAAGCGAAGTGGCTAAAAAATCGATAGAAAAAACAAACAACGGCGAAGC
>CAXNED010000062.1:0-7078 GCA_964201385.1 Sulfurimonadaceae bacterium
ATGATTTTTGCATAATCTTTTGCAAAAACTGCTCCAAAGAGTTCGTTTAAAAATTTCGGGTCAACAAGCCCTAACATATCGGTAACCGTACGTACATCAACATAGTTTTTGGAGTAGATGATGGCTTGGTCTAAGAGGGTAAGTGTGTCTCTAAGACTGCCGCTGCCGCTTCTTGCCAAAATCTCAAGTGCTTCTTGTTCGTATTTGATACCCTCAAGGTTTAGGATATGTGCCAAATGGTCTGTTATCTTGTTTGTTGCGATGGACTTGAAGCGAAAGTGCTGCGTGCGGCTTAAGATGGTAGCTGGAAGTTTGAGCGGGTCGGTCGTTGCTAAGATAAACTTTACATAAGATGGTGGCTCTTCAAGAGTTTTAAGAAGTGCATTAAAAGCCTCTTTTGTGAGCATATGTACCTCGTCAATGATGAAGATTTTAAACCTTGCAACGGTTGGTTTGTACTTTGTCTGCTCTACTAAGTCTCTGATGTCGTCTATCTTGCGAGAAGATGCGCCGTCCATCTCCACGATGTCGATGTGGCGGTTTTCAAGTGCGTTGATGCAGTTGTGACACTCGCCGCAAGGTTTGTGCGAGATGCCTTTTTCACAAATCAGAGCTTTGGCAAAGATGCGTGCGGTAGACGTTTTGCCGCTTCCACGAAGTCCTGAGAAGAGATAAGCGTGAGAAAGTCTGTTTGCATCAAGTGCGAGAGAGAGTGTTTGGGAGACGCTCTCCTGCCCGATAAGCTCTTCAAAGTTTTTAGGTCTATACTTTCGCGCCAGTACTTCCGAACTTTCTTGCATGCTACACTCCATCTTTTAATGGAAGATTTTAGCATTTATAGGGTTAAAATTTGATTTAGAGCATACAGCTGATGGAGATATGGTTGGCTTCTTGTTTTGCGACCTTTTTTTGAAAAGAGAAAATCTCATTAAGCGTGTCCACGTCTCTTTTTTTTGATGCATTTCTGACCATAAGCACCGATGCGCTCACGCTTAGAAGCGGAAACCTTTTTTTGTTCCCATCTCTGTCGCTAGAGAGAATGTAGCCGTTTTCTTTGTCCTCTTTTGAGTAGAGTTCTCTTGTGTCATCGCAAAACTTTTTTACTATCGTCACTATTGCGTCTATCTGTTTTTGCTCATCCTCGTAACTGCTTTGGATGGCTATAAAAAAGTCATCTCCGCCAATGTGTGCTTTGAAAAACTCTTGAGAGAGATTTTTTTTGAGGATATCCGCAAAGAGGATGATGGCTCTGTCTCCGTTTCTAAAACCGTAAACATCGTTAAATGCTTTGAAATTATCCAAATCAAGATAGCAAAGAATTATAATGCTCCCTTATTTCAAGACCAGTAAATCAAGTTTTTTAATTCCACCTCTTTATGACACCAGTGGTAACAGTTTCACTCCTTCAGAATCTAAACTCTCTATCTCCGCACTTTTTTGGACTTGATGTGTTAAATGCGCTATTTTGTCTCTTGCCAAACCAAGATTTTTATTTGCGCTCACTATCTCTTTTTTACTCTCGTTTGCCTCATCGATAGCTCTGTTAATCTCCTCTTTGATAGCATCCGCCTCTTTACTTGCGCTGTCGATGACAACAACGGATTTTTCAACATTACCGCCAACGCCAAATGCAGTAGTTGAAAGCTCATGGGAGATAGAGGCATTTTCGTTGGAACTTGCTTTGGAGGTCTGTATCAAATCTCTAAGTGTCGCTATAAGTGCGTTAAAACTTGATGCCATTTTAGAGAGCTCAAGCGGTACATTTTCATCCGCTTTGATAGTAAGGTTATGTGTTGTACTGATGTTTAAGAGACTGTTTTGAAAATTTTGTAGAGGCTTGATGACGCTGTGGTTGACCAAAAACAGAGCAAGTGCGAGTATAACGCCCAGTATTGCCAAAGAGGAGAGAATGATGCTGTTTCGGATGCTGTTTGGTGTCTCAAGTACCTCTGCTTCATCTATCTCACAAACTATCGCCCACGCAAAATCTTGCCCGACTTGCAGCGGAGCATAGGAGCTTAGCACCTTGTGTCCGTTGTAATCAACAACTATTTTGGTATCGCTCTTTGCCCCAAATGCCTCTTTTGTCGCTTCGGTATCTACTCTGCCCGCCGATGGATTTGCAAAAGAGGCGTTTAAAGTGTGTGTTGTGGGGCTAAGAAAACTATCGCTTCGCATCAGTTTGTCCGAACCCACCAGATAATCCTCTTGCGTTGCTCCATACCCATTTCTGTAGTTTGCTATCTTGCTTATCTGCGCGGTGTCTATCTTAAAAATAAGCACCGCTTGCACCTCTGCTCGCACCATAACAGGCGTTGCGACAAACATGGCGGGAGCATTCCCATCAACAGAGTATGTCTGCATATCAAGAAATGTTGTGCGTTTGGCGTTGCGTGTTTGTTCATAGACTTTTGCCAGAGGAGAGTCTTTGAGTGTTCCTTTGTGTAGATTTGCGCCAAAATCCTCCTTTTTTGCACCGCTGTAAACGACATGCCCGCCCTTAGTCAAGACGATATAGATGTCACTGTAACCATACTCTTTATAGTATTTTTGAAAATAGGTCTCATGAGGCAGACGCTCCTCTTTTGCAGAGAGGTCTTTAACTGGAAACATCTCCTCCTCTGTTACTTCAAGCTCATTAAAAACACTCAGCAAATCCCAAGTCAAATTTTGAAGATTCTCACTAAGCGCTAAAATCTCAATATCTTTAACACACTTGTTGAAAAAATCTTCTATCTGATGTTTTTTGATATCTCTTGAAGCGGTAAGTTTTGCGTAGCTTTGCGCCATAAGCGCCTCTTTGCTTTTTGAACCAGAGAGAGAAGATGTTATGAGTGCCAAAAGAAATAAAGAGAGACAAACAAGAAGAAGAATTTGAATTTTTATGGAAAGTTTTGGCATAAGAGCAAACCCCTTGAAGTAGCGATGCCAAAATTGTAATGGGTGTTTATTTCTTAATGATTACGAAAAAAGATTAGAGGCGTAGCCACTTTTTAGCGACATTTTTGAGTGCTTCAGGATTTTCAGAGGCGAAAAACTCCAGTTTTGTTGTTGTGTATTTTGTGCTAAAGTCAAAATCTCTCTCCAACTGCTCCACGATTGCATCGCCTGAATGGATAAAAGTCGTCTCATCTGAGAAGTAGTTTTGCAGAGCATCCGTGATAAGAGGGAAATGTGTACACCCCAAGATCACAGCGTCTGGTTTTTTAAGAGCGTCAAAGTAGTGTTTAAAAGTCGCTTCTAAAATTGGACCCTCGTAAATCTCCTCTTCTACTATCGGAACAAAAAGCCCTGTTGCTTTTGCTTGAAGATTTATAAATCCCTGCTCTCTTAGACCTATCTCATACGCTTTTGAGTTGATAGTAGCTTTTGTTCCAAGGATAAGGATATTGGACTCTTTGTCACAAAGTGCGTTGGATGTTGCTAAGATTCCGGCTTCGACAACGCCTATAACCGGGCATGATGCGACATCACGCATCTCTGTGAGTGCGTGTGCGCTGACCGTGTTGCATGCAACGATGATGAGGTCAAGTTCAAAATTTTTGAAAAACTCTACCGCTTCTATGGCGTAACGGATGATGGTTGTTTTGTCTTTGATGCCATAAGGCACACGCGCCGTGTCGCCAAAATAGACAATCTCCTCAAAAAGCCTATGCTCCAAGAGGGATTTTACAACACTTAAACCACCGATACCACTGTCAAATACGCCTACTTTCATAGTTTACTGATTTGGGTTCATGCTTTCTAAAAATTCCGCATTCGTCGGTTTTTTGCCCATCGTCGAGTAAACAAAACGGAGTGCTTCTACCTCATCATCTTGTTTGTGCATCATCTGGCGAAGGATAAATACTTTTTGTAAAACTTCAGGCGGGATAAGAAGCTCATCTTTTCTCGTACCAGATTTGAGGATGTCTATGGCAGGGAAGATGCGTCTGTCGGCTATCTTTCTATCAAGCACAACCTCGGAGTTGCCCGTACCTTTAAACTCTTCAAAGATGACCTCGTCCATTCTACTGCCCGTGTCGATAAGAGCTGTTGCAATGATGGTTAAACTGCCGCCGTTTTCAATGTTTCTTGCAGCTCCAAAAAATCTCTTTGGTTTGTGAAGCGCATTTGCATCCACACCGCCAGAGAGAACCTTGCCGCTTGATGGCGTCACTGTGTTGTAGGCACGTGCGAGACGTGTGATAGAGTCAAGCAAGATGACAACATTGCGTCCAAGCTCAACACGTCTTTTTGCTTTTTCGATGACCATCTCTGCAACTTTAACATGGTTTTTTGCAGGCATGTCAAAAGTGGAGCTGTAAACCTCTCCCTTAACGCTTCTCTCCATGTCTGTAACCTCTTCAGGACGCTCATCCACCAAAAGAACCATAAGGTCTATCTCGGGATGGTTGGCAGTGATACCGTGAGCAATCTCTTTTAAAAGCTCTGTTTTACCGCTTCTAGGAGGTGCGACAACAAGTCCACGCTGACCCTTGCCGATAGGTGCAAAAAGGTCCATCATACGTCCCGTTAGCCCTTTTTCTCTGTACTCTAGTTTGATTTGTTCTGTTGCGTAGAGTGGCGTGAGGTTTTCAAAAAGAGGTCTTTTTTTTCTCTCTTCAGGAGGAATACCGTTGACTGCTTCTATCTTGATGAGGGCGTAGTAGCGTTCTTGCTCTTTTGGAGGGCGCACTTGACCAGTGACAACGTCTCCGTTACGAAGTGCAAAGCGTTTGATTTGGGTATTTGACACGTATGCGTCGTTGATACTCTCATCAAAACTCTTGTCGATGGAGCGGATAAAACCATAACCATCCTGCATAATCTCCAAAATACCCATAAAGAGGATAAAACCACCCTGTTCAGTTTGTGCTTTTAAGATTTCAAAGATAAGGTCTTGTCGCTTTAGCTCATTTGGCTGCTCGATAGCTAGCTCATCCGCCATCGCCGTTAACTCTTCTATACTTTTGATACGAAGGTCTTCTACACTTACACCCTTGACTGGGTTGTGCGTTCTTGATTTTGGGTTTGCGTTGGTTTTAGGATTTTGGACTTTGCGAGGTTGTTGCGGAGTATTTTCGCTCATATATACGACTGCCTTAACTTTTTGGATTTTTGCCCTGCGGAATTTGGGAAATTGAGAAAGCGTAAAAATAGATTCATTACGATTTTGATGCCGTAATTTTACACTAATAGAAGTTGTTATGTCAAGACATGTTAAAATGCCCCTTATGAAAAATGAAAATAGATACAAAATTTTAGTAACAAATGATGATGGTTACGAGGCAAACGGCTTGTTGGCACTCGTTGGTGCGCTTAGAGAACTTGAGGGCGTTGATGTGACTGTCGTTGCACCTGCAAATGAAAAATCAGCATGCGGACACTCTTTGACGCTTGTGCGACCGCTGCGTTTTGTGGGTGTCGGGGACAACTTTTTTAAGCTTGATGACGGAACACCGAGTGACTGTGTCTATCTCTCACTGAGTACGATGTTTGTGGATGCAAAACCAGATTTGCTTATCAGCGGCATCAACCGTGGTTCTAACATGGGAGAGGACATTACCTATTCAGGAACGGCGGCGGGAGCTATGGAGGGCGTTTTGCATGACATCCCATCTATCGCCATCTCGCAAGTAATGGATTTTACAGACCCGCAAGGCGATTTTACTTTGGCGAAAAAGACGATTCAAAAGCTCGTTACAAAGATACGGGAGGGCTCTTTTCCTCTTCCAGAGCGTGAGTTTTTAAATGTCAACATCCCTCCAAACATAGACACAGCAGATAAAGAAGACCCAAAGATAGTGCTAACCTACGCTGGATACAGGATGTACGCAAACGATTCACATCTGCACAGAAACCCACGAGGAGAGGAGTTTTACTGGCTTGGTCTGCATCCGCTCAACTTCTCCGCTCGCACAGGCAATGAGGGCATAAGCGACTATGAAGCCATAGAGAGAGGCGATATCTCCATCACGCCCATCCAACTTGATATGAGTGCATACAAAAGCATGAACAGACTAAAAGAGTGGCTAGAGCAGTGAAGTATGAGCGCATAAAGCCTCTTTTTGGGGATGATTTTGCCAAACTTCAAAATGCAAAAGTTCTGCTTTTAGGCGTTGGCGGCGTTGGCGGACACTGTCTTGATTGCCTTTGCAGGAGCGGCGTAAAGCATATAACGATTGTCGATTTTGACACGTATGACATTAGCAACCAAAACCGTCAACTCCACTCAGAGCTTCATGAGGGCGAGGTAAAAGTTCAAGCACTTCAAAAACACTACCCGCACATACAAATCATAAATGCAAAGATAGATGAAGAGTGGGTTTGGGCATTTGACTTTAGCGAGTATGACGTGGTTTTGGATGCCATCGATGACATCAAACCCAAACTTGCCCTTGCACAAAAATGCTACAAAAAACTCATCTCCTCCCTTGGAAGCGCAAAACGCTTAGACCCTACAAAGGTAGAAGTGGGCGATATCTGGAAAAGTTATGGCGATAAGTTTGGTGCAAAAATCCGCTACGAACTCAAAAAAAGAGGCTTTAACAAAAAATACAAAGTTATCTTTAGCGCAGAAGAGGCAAAAACAAAAGAAAAAGCAAGTTTTGTGGGTGTTACCGCAACTTTTGGACTGGTAATGTGTGCCGAGGCGTTAAGTACGATAAGGAGAAAAAAAATGGAAAACTTGAAGGCAAACCCTCTCTCATGTGAGGGAATCATAGGCGATGGATGCGGCGGTGGACGGATTTTTACTATTGAGGATGAGACACTCTATGCGCATGACCCCATCTCAAAAGAGAGCATGACACTACTGCAAAACATCAAAAAAGCAAAGAAGATAAGCAAAGCAAAGTGCATCATCACCATAGAGTGCGAAGATGAGACGATAGAGTTTGACCTGTCGCAAATGAGACCCTAATTTGTTATAATGGCAAAAAATCAACAACAGAGAAATAGAGATGGAAAAAATCGAACCGATGACACTTTTTGGGTATAACAAGCTTCAAGCAGAGGTAAAGTATCTAAGAGAAGTGAGAAGACCACAGATTGTCAAAGATATCGAAGAGGCACTCTCTCACGGCGATTTGAAAGA
>CAXNED010000063.1:0-7064 GCA_964201385.1 Sulfurimonadaceae bacterium
ATTGAGTATTTTCAAATACGCTTTGACATTACAGAGATTATGCGTCATAGAGAGGAGTTTGAACGCGCTGCAAATACAGACTCTCTCACAGGATGTGGCAATAGATTTCGCCTTGGCAACGATATGCATGGATTGGAAAATCTCTCGATTGCCATCTTTAACATAGATAACTTTAGACAAATTAACGATTTTTATGGACATGATTTTGGTGATTTGGTTATCAAATCTACTGCAGAGAAAATTTACAACTTTCTCTCACATGACGAAAATTTTAGATTTTATAGGCTTCAAGGAGATGAGTTTATCGCTTTAGCTGTGGATTACTCCAAAGAGCTGCTTCTTGAGAAAACGAAGACTATTTTAGAGCTTATCAAACAGAAATTTTATGTCCGTAATGAAGAGATTCTTCTCTCTTGTAGTGCTGGCCTCTCATGTGAGCCAAAAGAGTCACTCCTCGCAACAGCAAATATGGCACTTAAAATCGCCAAAAAAAGCAATATTGACTATCTCCTTTACACCCAAGAAATCTCGCTAGAGCAGCAATATAAAGAGAACATCCGATGGACAAGAAAACTCTCACACGCCATCAAAGAGGGAAATTTGCAAGCTTATTATCAGCCTATTATCGACAATGCTACACTTCAAAAAAACAAGTATGAGTGCTTGGTGAGAATCGTTGAGGACTCAAAGGCAATCTCTCCCGTGCACTTCTTAAGCGTTGCAAAACAGACGCGACAGTATGCGGACATCACAAGAGCGGTCATATACCAAGCATTTGAGCTCTTCAAAGACAAAGATATACAATTTTCTGTCAATCTCTCTATTTTAGATATTTTAGAGCCTCAAACAACCTCCTACATCCTTCAAATGCTCCAAGAGTACGGTATCGGTTCAAGAGTTATTTTTGAGATCGTAGAGTCTGAATCTATAGAAAATTTTGATGGTATCACCGACTTTATCCGTGAAGTAAAAAAATATGACTGCAAAATAGCAATCGATGATTTTGGAACAGGCTATAGCAATTTTGAGTACCTTATCAAGATGCAGGCAGACTATCTCAAGATTGACGGCTCGCTTATCAAAAACCTTAACAAAGATAAAAATGCGCTTCTTATCGTCTCAACAATTGTTGATTTTTCTAAAAAACTAGGAATGAAAACAGTTGCAGAGTTTGTAGAAAACGAAGAGATATTTGAGATTGTAAAAAGTATTGGGGTTGATTATTCACAGGGATACTATTTTTCTGAGGCAAAAAAAGAGTTATAACCTTTTTTGGCAAAATGCCAAAAAAGAGAATTATACGCGAGATTCCTCACGACGTTGGAGGTATGCCCACTTCTCATCTACACGCTCTTGCCACTCTTTGATTAAGTACTTATACTCATCTTTAAAGAGGTGCTTAAAACGCCCTTGAGCAGCGAGGTACTCCTCAACTGGAATAACGTTTTTTGGTCTATAAGTGATGTTAAGCTCTCTGCCATCGATAATCTCATAAAGAGGGAAAACAAGCGTATCTGTCGCCAAATCTGCTAAATGCATAGTATCTTTAGGGTCAAATTTCCACTCTGTTGTACATGGAGAAACAGCGTTGATAAATACAGGTCCCTCAACAGCTAAACCGTGTTGAATTTTCTTTACCATATCTTTCCACTTGTTTGGAGAAACTTGCGCTGCATATGGAATCCCATGTGCCGCCATGATACTCATCATATCTTTTTTGTTTCTCTTCTCACCGTAACTTACCTTCCCAGCAGGAGAAGTTGTTGCAGAAGAACCTATTGGCGTAGATGATGATCTCTGACCACCAGTATTTGCATAGACTTCATTGTCAAGAACAACGTGCATAATGTTATGCCCACGCTCCATACATCCAGAAATCCACTGAAAACCGATATCATAAGATGCACCATCTCCCGCAAAAGAGACAAATTTAGGGTTACGATCTGGCTGCTTTAAACGCCCTTTTCTTTTTAACACTTTATGCATCGTTTCAGCACCAGCAACTGCTGTTGAGCTGTTTTCAAATCCAATGTGAATCCAAGAAGCATCCCATGAAGTATATGGATAAACTGCTGTACAAACTTCAAGACAACCTGTTGAAGCAGAGAGAACCATATCATCATTTGTTGCATTTAAAACTTCACGAACAATGATAGAGTGCGCACACCCTGGACATAGAAGGTTTGCACCCTCAAAACGGTCAGCTGATGTCGAAAACTCTTTTAAGTTTTTTATATTTTTTATTTCACTCACACTCGTCTCCTTATAAATACGCTAGTTTCGGTCCACGAACACCGATAAATTGTTGTAGTGGAGTAGTTACTTTGCCCGCATCAACATTTGCTTGAAGCTCTTTATAGAGTGCTGTTAGATGCGCTTTTGTCAAGTCGCGTCCACCAAGTCCATAAACATACCCAGAAAGAAGTGCTTTTGTATCAGTATTGAAAAGCGCTCCTGCTATTTCGTTGAAAAGCATTCCTGCTGCGCCATTTGGAGATGATCTATCAAGCGCTGCGATAGCTTTTATGCCTTTGAGAGCCTCTGCAACTTCCATAAATGGGAAAGGGCGGATAACACGAAGTCCGAGAACGCCAGCCTTAATGCCATTTGCTCTCATCTCTGTTGCAACTTCACGTGCAGTCTCAACAGAAGTTCCAAGACATACAACACAAACATCAGCATCATCCATATCATACTTCTCAATAAGATTATATTTGCGACCTGAAAGTTTTTCAAATTCTGCAAACGCCGCTTCTATCTTAGGAAATACTTTTGTCATAAGGTCATTATGTTGGCGCGCTTTATGTTCAAAGTGCCAATCTTCTTCAGTTTGAACACCATGAGTTACTGGGTGCTCAAAATCAAGCATGTCGTTCATAGGTTTAAATTCACCTACAAAACCATATGCTGCATCATCACTGAGCGTATGTACACCCTGTGCAGTATGAGATGTCATAAATCCATCTTGATTGACGATTGCTGGCAATCTTACATCATGGTCTTCAGCAACTTTAAAAGCTATAAGGTTTAAGTCATAAGCTTCTTGTGGGCAAAACGCATCAAACTGTATCCATCCGCTATCACGAACCATATACATATCCGAGTGGTCTCCGTTAACATTGAGTGGAGCAGCTAAAGCACGATTTACTAGGTTAAGAACTATAGGAAGTCTCATACCTGATGCTTGATAAAGTGTTTCAGACATAAGAGCAAGACCTTGTGAAGAGGTTGCAGTTGCAACACGCCCACCAGCCGCCGCCGCACCAATACATGCACTCATCGCCGCATGTTCTGATTCAACCATAACAAACTCACCCTCTACATATCCATCTGCTGTAAACTGTGCGTAACCCTCAACGATAGGAGTTGATGGCGTAATCGGGTATGCTGCAACAACATCTACTTGAGCTTGTCTGAGTGCTTGAGCAGCCGCGCGGTTTCCATCCCATACTTCAATATCTTTTAATTCCATTTTTTCAAATGCCATTATGCTTCCCCTTCATCTTTTTTAGGCCAATTAGCAATCTCTGTCTCTTCATCTGCTTGTTCTGGGAACATTAGGAGTGATTTTGGATTTGTTGGACAAACTTCCACACATATCCCACACCCTTTACAGTGATCCATATCAACACCGATTAGTTTTTTATCTCTTGAAACTATCGAGACATCTGGACAATAAATCCAACAAAACTGGCAATCAATACAGTAATCTTTGTTAAATACTGGCTTGATCAATCTCCAGTCCGCAACACTTGCCGTGTATGAACTGTTTTGTGAGTATGCACGATCCTCTTGTCTTGTTCCAGCGATATCATCTATCTTTCCATCGAATGTACGAAGCATAGCTCCGATTTCAAACTCATCCCAACCTTTTTTTGCCATAATCAGTTCCTTACTTTACTTCATCGTATGCACGCTGAATAGCGAACATATTAGCATCAATAATTTTTTGCGGCAGTTTTCCAAGAACTCTTTTCATGCTCTCTTTAAAAAACTCAATGTCATACATTCCAGAAATCTTCATAAATGCACCAAGCATTGGTGTGTTTGGTATTGCACGCCCGATAGTCTCATTTGCGATTGTGATACAGTCAACAGTATAAACCTCTTTACCCTCTAACTTCGGTTGCGCTTTTATAAGCTCTTCCGTACTTAAGTGAGTGGTAATAATGTATTTTGTACTCTCTTTATGGTTTATTGTAACATCCGTAGTCATCGCTAAGGCAGGGTCAATAACAAAGACATAGTCAGGTCTCATATATTTTTCATGATTCATAACCACTTTATCATCTACACGGTTATAAGCCGTCATTGCAGCCCCTCGTTTTGCAGATCCGTAAAACGCAAACGCTTGTACATGCTTACCGGTTGTAGAAATAACATCTGCCAAACCTTTAGCACCAGTAACAGCACCTTGTCCAGCACGACTATGCCATCTAATCTCTAGCATAAACTCTCCTTTTCTCTTATTAGCCTCTTATTTTAGACAAGTTGCTCTTAAAGACAGCTTGATAAGTGTTACTTTTTTACCAACCTATAAGAATGTGTTATTTTTTCTCTTTTGAAGATACTTCATTGCCTCAAATGCATCATTAAATATCATATCTGTAAACTCTTTCAATGATTCATGCGTCCCATACCCACTTAAAACGCCGATAGAATTTACATTCGCATTCTTAGCGGCAATCAAGTCAAGCTTCGTATCTCCAATCATCCAAATCTCTTTATTTGCACTCTCTAATTTCTCTAAAGCCCTAAAGATAGGCTCTGCATGAGGTTTTGGATGCTCAACATCCTCTCTGCCTATCAAAACATCAAAATGCTCCATTAACCCAAAATGCTCCATAAGCACTCTGGAGTAGTAGCCTGTTTTTGTTGTCACAATTCCTAGAGTAGCAAACTCTTTTGCTAGCAAAACTGCCTCTTTGGCGTTTTGTAAAAGCTCGGTTTTTTCTCTTGAAATATCTCTGTAATTCTCTTTGTATGTCGCTATCAAGGCATCTACATGTACAGCATTGATTCCCAAATTTCCATACATAATATCAAGCGGATACCCGATAAGCTCCTTTATCTCTGCATCCTTTTGAGAAGGAAGATTGTGGACTGCCAATGAGTGATGAAACGACTCTAAAATCGCCTTAGTTGAGTCAATAAGCGTACCATCCAAATCGAATAAAATTATCAAATTATTTCTCCCATTTTATGTAGTTATGCCAGATACCACTTGGGGCTGGCTCAATGTTTTTTATATTTTTGTTTACTGCTGTGATAGAGTTTGGTATAAACAAAAAGAGGTAGGGATTTGCATCCGTAATTATGGCAAACATCTCCCTCCACAAGGCGGCGAGTTCTTTACTATCGACCATGCTTTGAGACTCCTCTATCATCGTGTCCATCTTTGTATTGTGATATCCAACAAGATTAAATCCGCCTTTTTTATCACTTTTACTATGCCAAAACATATATGGGTCAGGTGTTGGCGAGAGCCCCCATCCAAGAAGCACACTCTCAAATTTATGAGGAAAAACAACCATATTTAAAAATGCTTGCCACTCCATCACGCGAAGCTTGACAACAACTCCCGCCTCTTTGAGCTGATGCTGCAAAATTTGCGCGGCATAAGGTCTAATATCACTAGAGTTAGAGGTTGCAATCTCAAAAGTAAAAGGATTTTTTGCATCATAACCTGCCTCTTTGAGAAGCTCTTTTGCTTTTTGAATATTTTGCTTTGGTGCTTGAACATTTTCGTTAAACGCTGGCGTATTTGGCAAAAATGGACCCGTACACACCTTCGCATGACTGAAGAAGAGAATGTTCGTCAGCTCCTCTCTGTTGATAGCCAAAGAGAGCGCCTGTCTCACTTTTGGGTTCTTAAACTTCTCATCACGCATGTTTAGCCCTAAGTAAGTATAGGATTGTGAGATAGTTTCATAGATGTTAAATTTTTCAAAAAAACTATTATGCAGCTGTCTCTCATACTGCATTGGCTCAATGCTTCCAACATCGAGTTCACCAGATTTGAGCATTAAAAAACGTGTCATCGGGTCTGCAATAACATGAAATGAGATAGTGTCAATCTTAGCACGTCCTTCAAAGTAACCATCAAATGCTTCAAGCAAAATATTTTTGGAGTGCTCTAACTGTTTGAGTTTATATGCGCCTGTGCCAATGGGTTTTGTGTTAAAAGAGGAGTTCATAAGATTTTGCTCCTCTTTGAGCAGATGCTGTGGCAAAATACCCATCATCCAAATCTCAAGTGCTTTAAAATAGGGCTCTTTGTATCTTACTCTTACCGTGAGCTCATCCACTGCTTCTACGCTTTGAACAAATCTAAAATTGGCGCTGTAAGGCGAGCTTATCTTTGGTGAAATGAGTACATTGTAGGTAAAAACAACATCATTGGCACTTAGCTTTGCGCCGTCATGCCACTTGACGTTTTCGTGGAGTTTAAACAGAAGCGTTTTTTCATCTTCAAAGTAAAAACTCTTTGCCAAATCACCGACAATTGTCGATAAATCTTTGTCATACTTTACAAGCCCATTAAACAAAAAGCCTGCTATCTCTGAAGAACTTGAATCGGTTGCTAAAATTGGGTTTAATCTTGATGGATTGGTTGAAGTTGCGAGATGAAGCGTGGAAGCTACGAGGTGTAATGATAAAAACAGAAATAGGAAGTAGCGCAAAAGTACTCTTTTTCTAGTGATTATAGCAAAGTTATCGAAAGGAAAATTTTAAAGGAGGAGATACCAGTGCAAAAAGCACTGATAAAGAAGTTCTTTGGGCGATTAACGCTTAGAGAACTGGCGAGAACGACGAGCTTTACGCTTACCTGGCTTTTTACGCTCAACGATACGTGAATCACGTGTCATCATGCCCTCAGGCTTAAGGATAGCTTTTAACTCTGGGTTAAAACGCACTAATGCACGAGAGATACCATGGCGAAGAGCGTCAGCTTGACCACCAAAACCACCACCAAGTACAGTAGCTACGATATTAACTGAAGCATCTTGTTTTGTTAGAGCCAAAGGCTGCTTTACACGAAGTTTTTTTGCTTCAAGTCCACC
>CAXNED010000064.1:0-7039 GCA_964201385.1 Sulfurimonadaceae bacterium
ACAATTACCTCATCATGAGGAACTTCTGTTTCTATCAAAAATTCACTTTCGTTAAACTCCATAACAGTTCTCCCTTTTTAAAAGTTCTATTTTATACTATATAAATTAATAGTTTTGTCGTCGCTTCCAACTAAAAACCTATTTTCATCAACAAATACTATCTTTGAGAGTGTCATTTTATTGCCGCCAAATTTTCCAATTGTCGCTTTTGTAGTTGTATCAAAGAGTGTAACATTGTTAAGTTCGTCTGATGCAAATGCGGCGATTTTCCCGCTAGCAGAGAGTCCAACACTATAGATAAGAAACCCAGACCCGACAAAATAGGCTGAATTTACTTTTGGAACATAGATAACTGTTCTTCTGTCTTGTCCAGCAGTAGCGATAACTCCTGATTTATAATCAACTTGAAAAACATTATCAAGATTTTGGTCTGCCAAAAGTTTGATGCGCTTGCCATTTTTTGTATCAAAAATCCCAAGGTCTCCACTCTCATCGGCTACAACAACTTCACTTTTTTGCTCATTGAGAACAAAATCAGAAAATTTTGCACCAGAGACTTGCATCGACCAATTATAGGTTTTCTTTTGCATATCATAAGAGATAAGCTCATTGCTTAAAAGTCCAAGCAAAATTGTATCTTTGTTTAAAAATTTTGCCTTTGCTACGGCAAGTGATTTGGATGCGTCAAAGAGTAGCTCTGTCTTACCGTTTTGGTGGATATGAACTCTTCTAAAGCCGCTTTTGTCTTGAGACAAAATAAGAATTTTTCCATCAAGGATATCAACAGAATAGACTTTTGAGTGAACTAAATCCCCTGCAAAATCTATGATTTTTGGAACTTCTATCTTCTGTAGTAGTTTCTTTGTTTCCAAATCAAAGATATCAACACTGCTATTTGCCGTTGCAGTGTAAACCTTTGCATCTTTGTAAACCATGTCCACAACTGGACCGCTTGCCTCAAGCTTGCCGATTGGCTGTGTGATAGGAGCAGCAAAAAGAGAGGTAAAAAGAAAAAGCATACTTAAAAAATTTTTCATGATAGAACCTTTATTTCGATTGCTTCTGTTGGGCATCTGCTGATACAAAAACCACAAGCAGTACATTTATCATTGATAGTTGGCATAAACATCGCTTTAAAGTCAATCGCATTCTCCAAACATGGGTCTTTGCAAGAAAAACACATTGTGTGATCCCAACTCAAACATTTTTCTTTGTTTATCGTGACGATTGCAGATATTTGACTTTTTGCTTCAAGTGTGAGTACGCCAAAGTCACATGCCTCAGCACATTTGTCACAGTATGTGCATCCATTTTGTGTAAAAAGAAGATACGGGGTTCTGTCATTGGCAATGGCAATTATATCTTCTTCACAAGCAGTGGCACAAATACCTTCGCATTTGTTACACTCATTGTGAAAAAGAGATAGGTCACTATAGTAAGGAGGACGGATAAACTCTTCTTGCTTTTTCTCTTTTTTTAAAGAGGAAGCAAGAGAGCCAAAAAGCTCTCTTCTCTCCATTAGTGCGCTGCGCCGCCTAGTGTGCCAGCTTTAGAATTTTTGTTTGCCAAGTCACCCTCGGTTACAAAACTTGCACTACCAACTGTGTTGAGAGATTCAGTATATTTTTTCTCATTCCATGTAGATTTATCAGCACCATCTTTTGTTGTAAATACTGGTTCAAAAGTATTTTCAACAACTAGTTTTCCTTGTGACTGTGGTGCATGGCAAGCAGAACAGTTAAATCTAGCGTGTTGGAGATTATCTCCCTTGACGATTTTAGTTTCGTTTTTGTAGTTATTTACTGTATCTACAGCTAATCCGTTTACGATTTTAGCTCTTGGTCTGAAGTCTGTAAAGTGTGATACAGGAATCGGAGTTGCACCCATTGCTGGAGCTACTTCTGGCATGTGACATCCAGTACAGCTGTTATCACCAGTCTTGATTGGAAGCATTCCGTTTGTATCGTGTGGAATCATTGGCGGAGCATCTTGAAACGCTCTTTTGATTCTTGTACTTGTCGTAGCTTGAGCCGTACCGTATGCAGTTTTATCACCAACTGTAGTACTCTCAGTGTAAAGGTCCGTTTTTCTAAGACCCAACGACTCTTCACTAATTGAAGGTTTTATTACCTCTTTTTGTGCACTTTTGACACCATCTGTCGCACAACCTACTATAAGGAGTGCAGCGGTTGCCAAGCCGATTGTTATTTTCCCCATTGCTTTCATTTTATTCTCCCGATTTATTATTTTTTATGAGATCTCTGATTGAAAAATTAAGAGCATCATCATCACACACTTCTATACATCTTGCACAGTTTGTACACTCCCCTGAGAGAACTGGAATGCTCTCTTTTCCTATCATGTACAGAACCTGTTGCTCAGGACAAACAACTTTACATTTCATACAAAGTGTACAGTTCTCCTGCGTGTGATGTACTCTTACTAAACTATACTTACCAACAAGTGAATAAAATCCACCCAGTGGACAGATATGTCCACACCAACCATTTTTTAGAACTAAAAGATCGAAATTAAAGATAATGAGCACTGCTGCCCATCCAAAACCCATCCCAAATATAATGCCCCTATGAAGCATAGATATCGGTGATATAAACTCAAAAGCAGCTACACCCATAGCAAATGAGATGATGAGACTTAAAGCCAAAACCCAGTAACGAAGGTTACGGGTTGCTGGCTGCTTTTTTGCAAAATCATCTACTTTTATCTTTCTTCTCAAAAATGCAGCTGCATCCGTGACAAGATTGATAGGGCAAACCCAACTACAAAAAGCACGACCACCCACTACAAAGTAAAAGATTGTAATGATAAGCGCCCCGACAACCAAATCTACAGCCAACACAGCACCAGCTGCAAGCATCTGAATTACAGCATACGGGTCGCTCAGTGGAATAATGCCAAAAATTGAAGAGGAGCTAAGATTTCCCATCAAAGCAGTCCAACCCCATGCATTTGCACCAAAGTAGAGAAAAAGCAAACTTATTTGTGTTGTTCTTCTAAAAAAGAGATATCGATATTTATTCCAAAGTGTTTTCATTAGTATAAATCCTTCGAACTACTATTTAAAGAATCAACAGCACTCTCTTTGCTTATCTCTGTTGTTGACTTAATCTCTGTTGCATTTTCAAGTCTCTTCTCATCTTTTTTATCCCAGCCCTTGATATAGTGGCTACCAGCCTTGCCCATCGCTACCTCTTTTGGAAGTATGAAAATGGCAGGTTTTTCGGTAACGCACGCTTTCTCACAAAGTCCACAACCAGTACATGCGTCGGCATGTACTACTGGGGTAAGGAAAGCATGCTTTCCTGTTCTCTCATTTTTATGGTACTCAACAGAAATCGCTTGACCTAAAATCGGACATGCTCTATAACACGCATCGCACTGTATGCCCCAAAAGGCTATACAAGTCTCTCTATCGATGACTGCTAGTCCCATCTCAGATATATTAATATCAAGTTTTCCATCTGTTGTGACACTCGCTTCATCAAGTGCACCCGTTGGGCATACAGGAACACAAGGAATATCAGGACACATATAACAAGGGATATCTCTAGGGATAAAATAGGGTGTCCCTAAAGGTTTATGATCACCTGGTTTTGCCAACAATAGCGTATCGTATGGACAAGCTTCAACACAAAGCCCGCATTTGATACAAGTTTTTAGAAAATCCTCTTCTTTGATAGCTCCAGGTGGACGCAAAAGAAGTTGAGAAGCTGTTACTTCATCAACATATGCACTCCACACGAAACCGCCAAGAGCAGCTATTCCTGCACCTCTTGCCATTCTCAAAATAAACTTTCTTCTATCGCTCTCTTCTCTTGCTGTCATCTTTTGCAGGGAGTGTTGCTAAGCAGAACTCCCTCTCCTTTAATTTTTTTGTTGGTTTATGCTTTGTAAATTTTTACAGCACATTTTTTGTAGTCTGTCTGTCGAGACATTGGACATGTCGCATCAAGACAAACTTTGTTGATAAATACTTTTTCATCAAACCATGGAACGAAAACCAATCCTCTTGGAGGTCTGTTTCTACCACGAGTCTCAACCCTTGCTTTTACCTTGCCACGGCGAGATTCAACCCAACAAAGCTCACCTTGTTTAACGCCTTTTGCATCTGCATCTTTTGGATGCATATAACATAGAGCTTCAGGAACTGCACGGTAAAGTTCAGGAACACGCATAGTCATAGTTCCAGAGTGCCAGTGCTCAAGCACACGACCTGTACATAACCAAGTATCGTATTTTGCATCTGGCATTTCTGGAGGATCCATGTACGGGCGTGCAAATATTTTGGCTTTATTTGGTAGTGGCTTAGGTTTACCGTCTTTATCCGTAATCCCCGTTAAGTTACCTTGTTTCAACGCCTTTGCAAGTGTTCCGTAGAATGCATGTGAATTGCCACTCTCTTTAGTAGCTTTTGCTGCATATGGGTCATACTTAGCGTTAAATCTCCACTGTGTCTCTTTACCATCAACAACTGGCCACTTAAGACCACGAACTTTATGGTACATGTCAAACGGTGCAAGGTCATGCCCGTGTCCACGTGTAAATGCTGCATACTCTTCAAAAAGATATTTTTGAATAAAGAAGCCATAACCTTGAAATACTTTTCCATCACTTCCAACAACTTTTCTGCTGTCTCCGTAACCCTCAGAGTTGTCGTATCCTTTTTGGATAGGGTCATTTTGGTCAAGTTTGTATGATTTTGCAATATCGTTAGCAAAAAGAATCTCAAACATTGTTGTATCTTCTTTATAACCCATCGCTTTTGCTTTTTCAATCATGCTAGGAAGAGCTTCTTTTCTTGGACCACTTGGTTTCCACTCACCCCATACATCTTTAACAGTAAATCTCTTAGAGAGTTCTATCCACTGCCAAGTATCACTCATAGCATCTCCAACAGGAAGTACTTGCTGTCTCCAGAGTTGTGTACGACGCTCAGCGTTTCCGTAACCGCCCCACTTCTCATAAATCATAGCAGATGGAAGGATAAGGTCTGAAACTTTTGCAGAGATACCTGGGTAACCATCAGATGTTACGATGAAGTTATCCATCTCACGTGCTGCTTTAATCCAGTGATCAGCAGATGCTGTATCTTGGTATGGGTTACAAACGTTTACCCATGCAAATTTGATAAGACCATCTTCGATATCACGGTGAATCTTCATGATATGTTGTACACCTACAGGGTTGATTGTTCCCTCTGGAACCATCCACTTGTTTTCAGTGATTTTTCTGTGTTCAGGATTATCTACCATCATGTCAGCAGGAAGTCTGTGTGTAAATGTACCAACTTCACGAGCAGTTCCACAAGCAGAAGGCTGACCTGTCAATGAGAACGCACCATCACCTGGATTTGCTTGTTTGTTTAGTAAGAAGTGAACATTGTAAGAGAGTGTATTTACCCAAGTACCACGTGTATGTTGATTCATACCCATTGTCCAGAAAGATACTACTTTTCTACCTTTTTCGATGTAAAGGTTCGCAAGTGCTTGAAGCTTTGCTTTGAACTTCTCTATATCTTCATCAGGGTCACCTTTTGAAATTTTAGCAGTATAGTCAAGTGTATACGGTGCTAAAGCTTTTTTGTACTCTTCAAAAGAGATTTCCCAGTGACCAAGGTTTCCAAAAGGAGCATCTTGGTTTTTCATGATGTCACCCTCTTTGTACCCATAAGGTGCCAATGCAGGTGCTTCTTTTGCAGATACGGCTTTGCTCATCTCTTTTGAAACTATTTCCATCTCAAGAGCTGTATATTTACCTTCTTTGAGTGATTTTTCACCTTCTTTTCTCAAACCATAACCGATATTTACAGGGCTAGCTGCAAAAATCATATGCTTCTTAACGAAATCCCAGTCGATGATTTTTTCTGCGTCATCTCTGTAAACGATTTCTCTTGCGATGTAGTTCCAAAGAGCTAAGTCAGTATTTGGAGAGAAGATGATTTCGATATCAGCGATATCTGAAGTTCTGTGTGTATATGTTTGGATAGAGACAATTTTTACACGCTCAGGGTCAGATAACTTTCTATCAGTTACACGAGACCAAAGAATCGGGTGCATCTCTGCCATGTTTGAACCCCAAGATACGATTGTATCTGTTAGTTCGATATCATCATAACAACCAGAAGGCTCATCCACACCAAATGTCTGGTAGAAACCAACAACTGCAGATGCCATACAGTGACGAGCATTAGGGTCGATAGCGTTTGAACGGAATCCACCTTTCATCATCTTTTGAGCTGCATAACCTTCCATGATTGTATATTGCCCTGAAGCAAAAATACCAACACCCTCTGGACCACTTGCTTTAAGTGCTTTTTTGATGTTGATTTCCATCTCATCAAAAGCTCTTTTCCATGATACTGGAGCAAACTTACCTTTTTTGTCAAAGTTTCCATTTGCATCAACTCTAAGTAATGGCTGCGTAAGTCTATCCGCACCATACATAATCTTAGCATTAAAGTATCCCTTGATACAGTTAAGACCACGATTTACCGGAGCAGCTGGGTCTCCCTTAACAGCAACGATTTTACCGTTTTTAGTTGCCATCATAATACCACAACCTGTACCACAGAAACGACAAGCTGCCTTGTCCCATCTCCAGTCGCCCTCAGCCTCTGCCGCTGCTGCTTCTAGCTCCGCTGGTACACTCATACCAATCGCTGCTGCTGCAGACGCTGCCGCTGAACTTTTAAGAAATTCTCTTCTTGAAAGTGACATATTTTCTCCTTAAATAATTTTAGAAACACGAAAATTGTAAGTTAATTTACCTTACTTTTTGATAAGGTGCCCATTAACATGTTTTAATGATAGCAAGTAAAAGTAACAAATTCTTTGATTTAGGTCATAAGAGTAGTTTTTTAAGTTAAGAATAATTTAAAATTAGAGAGAGTGTAAATATAAGTAACACTTACGAGGATGATAAGCTGCCAAAATGAAATTTATTGTATTCCTTGGCAGCTTTTGATGAGTTTGTCTAGCTCTTCTTTGAGGTTTGTTAGCTTTTTTGTCGAGTTGATAAG
>CAXNED010000065.1:0-6936 GCA_964201385.1 Sulfurimonadaceae bacterium
AATTTAAAATTAGAGAGAGTGTAAATATAAGTAACACTTACGAGGATGATAAGCTGCCAAAATGAAATTTATTGTATTCCTTGGCAGCTTTTGATGAGTTTGTCTAGCTCTTCTTTGAGGTTTGTTAGCTTTTTTGTCGAGTTGATAAGTACCTCAGTGGACTCTATAACCATATCCTCACTGTTTGTTAAGTGCTTTGATGCAGAAGCATTGTCTTGGAGTTCTGCTAAGATGGTATCGAACTCATCTGTGAGTTCTTCTAGTTTAGAGGAGGCTTTTTGGGACTGGAGAAGTGCTTCGTTGGAAAACTCAACTGCGGAGTTGATTTTGTTGATAAAGCAGTTGATGGTATCGCTTACTTCTAAAATTTCGCTCTCACTCTCTGCTCGAAGTTGTATAGGTGTGAGGTTTGAAATATTTTCATTATCCACAAGCATTTTGGAGTACTGCATAAAAGAGTCAACGTGCGCTTCTATGGACTTGAGTTGCATCATTGAGTATAAAAAGAGCAAGAAAAGAACGCCGCCAGCGCTGTACTGGAAGTTTTTTATAAAGTTTGTCTTCTCTTCACTATAGTTGGTATAGAGTGTGACAAGGGTATCGACATTTTGTAGAAGCATCGCATTTTGCTCGTGTATGGATGCAACGATTTTTTCAAGCGTCTCTTTATCTTGGCTTTGTGAGGTTTCAAGGCTTTTGAAATTTTGAACATCATTATAAAATTGGTGCCATAAGGTATCTATTTTTGAGAGTTGCACTGCTATCTCATGGCTATGAAACGGTGCTATTTTTTTGGCAGCGTCTCCAAATTTGAGGGTATTTAACCCTTCGATAAAAGTACTACACGCCGCATCTAGTTCAGCATAATCGCCTGAAGAGCGATGGTAGATATAAAAGACATTTTTTGCAATTTGCTGTGTAAGCATTCTCTGTTTTCCAGCTATATTGATAACAAGTGCATCTTTGATGTTGTGGTGGTTAAGATAGATGGTTGTCCCAATAACTGAGGCGATAAGCAGGATAAGAAGTGCTCCGATAAACTTGATTTTAGTGCTAATTTTGTTAAACTTCATCATGATAAACCACCCTTGTAGATGCCTGTGAGCATCTCTTTGTCTAAGATAACAATATTTGTATTTTCCGTTTCTATAATGGAGCTTCTTTTGAGTTTGTTGAGTACTCTGGAGAGCGTCTCGGGTTGGATGTGAAGCATAAAAGAGACCTCATGTCTTTTGAGTGAGTTGAACATCTCTAGGTCATTTGCAAGAGCAAACGCAACTTTTGCTGTTGCGTCAAATACAAGCTCTCTGTTGACAACGCAATGAAGCTGATGTGTTTTTGAGAGGATTTCATTGATAAACTCATTGTTGAGAATGTTTTTAGATAAAAATTCTTGTTTAAACTTTAAAAAATCCACCTCCAAAACAACGCTCTCTTCCATAAACTCTGCATTTGAAAAACAGTGGATAGTGTCGCTGCTCACTGTTGTGAGTTCGGAAATCATAGAGTTTTTGTAGATGTAGTAGAGAAATATCTCATTCTCATATTTGTCGATTTTGTAAACCTTGATAAGACCAGAGATAAGAAAAAATATTTTATTGTTACGGTCATTTTCATAGTACAAAACAGAATTTTTTGCATAGTTGCTGACCTTTGAAATAGCGTCAATAGTGCCAAGCTGATTTTCATTAAGAGAGTTAAAAAAAGATAACTTTTTAATAAGATTTAATTTTTCACTCATACTTCTTCTTTGTGTTTATAATCTCTGAATTTTAGCATAAAAGAGCTCTTTTTAGAGAACTATTGGCATAGGGTTTGCTTTGTATATAAAAGATTTTTGGGGGCGTGATGGATTTTACAGAGACTTTAAAATCAAGAAGTAAGCTTTTTTCTATTTTTTTGCTTCTCACGCTTAGTCTTTTAGTCATAGGCGCTATGGGAACAATCAACCTAAAGGCTATGAAAAAAAATCTTGATGCGCTCTATTTTGGCTCACTTGTTCCAATCGTAGAGCTAAATACCATTCTTCAAACATACCATGACAATCTTGTAGGCACGCTTTATAGAGCAAAAGAGGCGCAAATCGCGCCCAATGAGTTAAAGTCAGAGATAGAGTTTGCAACTGCACTTATCGACAAAGAGTGGAAAAGTTATGAAGCGCATTTTAAAAGAGATGAAGAGCTAGAGTATGTTGCCTACGCAGCAGTTGAGCTTAAAGAGACAAATGCGTATTTTTTATCAATTTTAAGAGCGTTTGAGGATGGGCAAGATATGAGGCAGCTCTCTTTTGGACAGCTTGAAAAAAGAGTAACGCATATCCATCAAGTGATAAAAAAACTTATCAACTATGAGATAGACATCGCAAAATACGAACGAAAAAACTTTCTAAATTTGTATGAATCTCTTTTGCTAAAGCTTGGTGTGCTTTTAGTTATGGTTATTTTGGGAGTGATGGTTGTTTCGTACTATGTTCTCAAAAGTATTCAGAGTGATCAGACTGCGCTTGAAACAAGTGCAAAAAAATTAAAAATTGCAAACAAAAAGCTTGAGAGTGCCTCTTATACAGACTCTCTGACCTCGCTGCATAACAGAAGGTATTTTAATCTTGTCTATGAGAGAGAGCTAAAAAGAGCAAAAAGAAACAACGCGTATATCACTTTTATGATGCTTGATATCGACTACTTTAAGCAGTACAACGATACCTATGGGCATATCAAAGGGGACGCGGTTTTAAAAAAGGTGGCATCGGTATTTCAAGATATCCTAAAGCGTCCAAGTGATTATGTCTTTAGGCTTGGCGGAGAGGAGTTTGGAGTTTTACTTACAGATACATCCGAGACAAACAGCGCTAGTGTTGCACAAACTATTTGCGATGCAGTACGAGGAGCTCAAATCACGCATGAGAGTTCAAAAATAGATAAATACATAACAATCTCCATAGGCGTTGCATGTTGTATAGCGGATGGTGCGCTAGATGAAGAGCTTTTGATGGCAAAGGCAGATGAAGCGCTCTATAGAGCAAAAGAGGGCGGAAGAAATAGGTATGAACTCACCACAGAGATTAGCACAGCTACTTCACATGAGGTTGAGGAGAGCGCCTAAAATCAGTGCCCGTGTTTAAAGCGAAAGTTCTCTTCAAGCAGTAAAGCTCTTAGCTTCTCTTTAAGTTCGCCCTGAAACTCCATCCATCCATCTTTGAGTGCACCGCCGCATCCAAGCTTCTTTTTAAGCGTTTTTAGAGTAGTTTCTGCATCATTTTGAGTGAGGTGAAACTCGCCTACTAGAGTTACTGTTTTGCCGTTTCTTTTCTCTTTTTTAAAAAACAAAAAGTGCTTTTGTGGCTCTAAAATCTCGTCTGATATATTTGTTTTTCTGGGAGAGGCAACTTCTGCCCACCCATCTTCTATCTCTGCACCGATAAATATATCGAGCTTTTTACCTCTGCTCACAGGCAAACCTTTTGTCTTAGAATGCTTGTGTTGGAGGGAATGAGGGTTGCGTCTTCTAGGTTTTTGAGAAGTTGCTGCGGATTTGTTGTCGTGTTGTTGTAGAGCATAATGATAATCTCGTCACCATTTTTCAAAAAAGTGTGCTCCCCATAAGGAGTGTATCTTGTTGCGCCTATGCTTATGATGGCTTTTTCTGGGAAGTTGCACGCGGCTATATAACTGCTTAAATGCTCCAGCGGTCCAAAATCCACTTGCGTGTTTATCTGCTCCACCATCCACGCAAGCAGTTTTTCATAAAAGTAGCTATACCCATTAAGCGCCACATCCTCGCCATATGCGTGGACGCTATCTGCTCTTTTTAAAAAAGAGCAGATAGAGTAGTTGTCCATAATGCCGCCATCGCCGAAGTTGTCAATCTCAAGAAGATTTTGGCTAACTCCTTTGGAATTTTCGCCCCAGTTTTTTTTATCGCTGATTTTGCTAGCCCCTGCAACTCTTATAGAACAGTCGTTGTATGCGGCAAAATGGGTTGGGATAATCTTTGAGAGTTTGTTGTTTTCATAGACAAAATCGCAGATAAGTGCGACTTCTGGTTCGGCTTGAATGTTAAGATTTTCATTTGGGAGTTTGATGGTAGAGCTTGAGAGAGGGTAGGTGCTTAAAATCTCTTTTGCCCCAGTTACACGCTTAGGCAGATAAAAAGGAAACATCCCTTTTGGAGCAGCCTCGTCAGCGGTAATAATCTCTTTAAAATCTTCCAACTCACCCGCTTGAGCTAAGTGCAGAGCAAAATTGCCTGCAATGCCTAGCCCTAAAAAATCTCTATATGCGTCCATTGTTTTTTGCTTCTGCAAACTCTTCATAAGAGCCTTTGAAGTCCACATACGTGCCATCTGCTCTAAGCTCGATAACACGGTTTGCAAATGCGTCTAAGAGTTCACGGTCATGTGAGACACAGATAACATTGCCTTTGAAGTTGTAAAGTGCTTCTCCAAGAGCTACGATAGCTTCGAGGTCAAGGTGGTTTGATGGCTCATCGAGTACCAAAAAGTTTCCGCCCTCAAGCATCATTTTACTAAGCATCATTCTATGTTTTTCACCGCCTGAGATGCTAACAACCGACTTTTCTTGCTGTTCACCAGAAAAGAGCATACGTCCCAAACAGTTTCTAATCTCTGCAATATCACGTTTCGAATCAAACCCTCGTAACCAGTCATAAAGAGTTCCATCGCCATTGATGATATCTGCCGTATCTTGCGGGAAGTAGCTGTTCTCGATAGTAGCGCCCCAGTGAATCTCTCCGCTTGTTGGCTTCATCTCTTCCATGATGATTTTGAGCAGGGTTGTTTTTCCCACACCGTTAGAGCCGATAAGTGCGACTTTTTCATCTGGCTCAAATTTGAGATTGGTATCTTTTAAAACCTCATTATCGCCATAAGAGTGGTTAACTCCTTTGAGTATAAGTGCTTCATCTCCCATAACTCTTTTCGCCTTAAAGACGATACTTGGGTCTCTTCTTGAAGATGGTTTAATGTCATCAATAACAAGTTTGTCAAGCTGTTTTTGTCTTGAAGTTGCCTGTTTTGCTTTGGAAGCATTTGCGCTAAAGCGGCGAACGAAAGCTTCTAGTTGCTCTTTTTCTTTCTCTTTTTTAGCGTTATTTAGCTCTTGTTGCTTTGCTATGACATTTGCAGCGATATACCAATCGTCGTAAGTGCCAGTAAATTCACGGATTTTTTGATAATCAACATCGAGGATGTTTGTAACTACCGAATTTAGGAAGTGTCTATCGTGAGAGATGACGACCATCGTGCCCTCATGACGCTGTAACTCATTTTCTAACCAGCTAATCGTCTGGATATCAAGGTTGTTGGTAGGCTCATCAAGGAAGAGAACATCAGGTTTTGGAAAGAGAACCTGAGCAAGTAGAACCTTAAATTTGTCTGCACTGTCAAGTGTACTCATCAACTCCCCGTGTTGACTTGCAGGAATTCCGACATTTTCTAAAACTTTTGCGATGTTTACATCATACTCGTAAGTCGGGTCTTCCTCAACACAAGTTACTTCCAACTCTGCAAGGCGGTCATTGACTGCATCATCTTCAAAATCACCTGTTGCATAAATCTCCTCTTTCTCTTTAATCGCATCATAAAGTCTTTTGTTGCCGCACAAAACCGCATCAGCAATGGTGTAGTTTTCGTAAGCAAACTGATTTTGCCCTAAAACACCAACTTTAAGTCCGTTTTCGACGACGATATCGCCCTCGTATTCATTGATTTGTCCGCTTAAGATTTTTAAAAAAGTTGTTTTTCCAGCACCGTTTGCGCCGATAAGACCATATCTTTTGTGACGGTCGAGCTTAAGATTTATTTCATGAAAGAGGATTCTGCTTCCATAACGCATTGTCAAATTTTGTACTATTACCATGATTTTTCTCTTTAGTAGGCAGCTGCATAGCCTATGATTTTTCGCGATTATAGCCAATAGTTGTTTAAAAACTAATTACTGCCTAAGCCCATTTTGGTATGATATGTGTAAAAATTAGAGGCGATACAATGCAGATAAGAGAGCTTGATTTAAAAGAACTTTTGATGGCTTACGAGGTAGTTTCGCAGCTTCGAACATCGCTTTGCTATGATGCATTTGAAGATTTGGTTTATGAGATGCAGCCAATGTGCTATAAAATGTTTGGGATTATGGAGCGAGACAAACTTGTAACATACGCGGGTGTGGCGATACAGACGAATCTTTATGACAAAAGACATCTTTTTGTTTTTGATTTGGTGACGGATGAGGCTTATAGAGGTAAAGGGTATGGGAAGATGATGCTTGCGTATCTCCACGACTATGCAAAAGTGGGAATGTGTGAAAATATAGTTCTATCCTCTGGTTTTGCACGAGAAGAAGCGCACTGTTTTTACGAGAGAAATGGATTTGTAAAGAAAAGTTTTGTTTTTTTTAAGAGTGTTTGAGTGAAGTAAGTGTAGAAGTTTGCGGGCAAAAACCCGCAATGTAAAACCTTATAGAGGTGTTACGTTCTCAGCTTGAGGACCTTTTTGACCCTCGCCAAGTTCAAAAGTTACTCTTTGACCTTCAGTCAAAGAAACACGACCTGGTCCTGTTCTGTTTACTTGGCGAAAATGTACGAATACATCTTTTCCACCATTTTCTTGTTGAATAAAACCATAACCTTTTTCTTCATTGAACCATTTAACTGATCCGTCTAGCAATTCTGCCATGTGTAGTACCTCTTTGGTAAAAATTCACTTCTTTTAAAAAGTGGAGTCAAAATAAAGGGAGAGTCGTTTGTCTAGCAGAATATACTATAGATGAGCTCGCACACAAAAATCTTTCATCGAGTAGAAGTATAACGAAAAATTTAAATTTTGCACAAAAAAATAAAAAGTTTAAAAAAAATGACGAATTGTCGATAGTTAAGGTAACAAAACGAAAAGGATTTGCCATGCAAGTTACATCAGACACATCT
>CAXNED010000066.1:0-6906 GCA_964201385.1 Sulfurimonadaceae bacterium
CGCCGCAGCATGGCTCAATCATAGAGAAAAGATATATCCAAAAGCTCATTGAAGATATGAAAAATCTTGATTGCGGTCTCTATATAGAGCAGAAGTATAACCGTGAACTTCTTGACACCATATAGGAGTTACGAAGAAAAGAGGCAGAACTCAAAGAGCGTGATTTGCTTCTTTTTGAGCAGTCAAAACGAGCAGAGATTGGCGAAATGATGGGTAATATCGCACATCAATGGCGTCAACCTCTTGCTATCATCAACACCTCGCTTGCAATCCTTCAAGAAAAAAACCGAGCAAATTTTCTCACCAAAGAGGAGATAGCCGACAAACTTGAGAAGATGGAAAAACGTGTTATCTATATGTCTGAGACGATAGAGGACTTTATGAGTTACTATAGTCCAGAAAAAGAGAAGTCTTGGTTTAGCGTTGATGATGCACTGAAAAAATCGCTAGAAATTACCCATTTTGACCACAAGAGTGTAAAGTTAGATATCCGCTTTGATGCTACGTCGAAAATTTTTGGCTTAATCAATGAGTATGTACAAGTTGTCGTCTCTATCCTCTCTAACATCAATGATTTGATTAGGATACAAAAGAGAACCAATGTTCTTATCACCATCGTGGTACAAAAAACACAAGAGTTTATAACACTCAGCATAGCCGACAACTGCGGGGGCATAAAGGATGAAAATCTCACGAAGATATTTGACCCCTACTTCACCACAAAACACAAGTCTATGGGAACAGGGCTTGGACTTCACATCGCCAAGATGATTATCGAGAGCAACATGAAGGGTTTTTTGAGTGCAAAAAACATCTACAATGAAAAAGATGAAAAAATGGGTGCAAAATTTACTATAAAGGTAAAAAATGAAGAGTGAGAAGATAAAAGATGTCTCTATTTTACTAGCAGAAGACGAGAGTGAGCTTCGAGAGATGCTCCAAGAGTATCTGCAGCTTTTTTTTAGCAGAGTTTACAGTGCTGCATCTGGAGATGAAGCGTATGATATCTACAAGCAAAAAAAGCCAAATATTATTTTGACAGATATAAGTATGCCAAACCTTGATGGATTGGAGATGATTGGCAAGATAAGAGAAAGTGACAAAGAGACAAGAATCATCGTAATGAGCGCACACTCTGAACAAGAAAAACTGCTTCTTGCCATCAAACTTCACCTCGAATCTTATCTTATCAAACCCATAAAGACAGATAAACTCAAGACAATTTTACTTGATATCGTCACTCAAATCAGAGCGGCAGTACGTCGTACTTATGTAACAGAGACTATCTTTTGGGATCACGACACCAACACACTTTGGGAAAATGCAAAAGAGATTAAACTTAGAAAAATGGAAAACATGCTTTTGAAACTTCTCTTTTGCAAACCAAATGAGATAGCTTCCACAAAAGAGATTTTTGAATATCTGCATGAAGAGAAGCGTGAAAAGGAGTTTTCAGTTCACGCCGTAACCTCTTTGATGAAAAGATTACGCTCAAAACTCCCAGATGGGGTTATCCATAACATCTATGGTTCTGGATATAAAATTATCTCGATTTAATATTTTTGTAAGTCGTACTTTTTAAAGAGAAGTTCGGCTTCTTTGTTACCGCTCTTTATCGCTTTTTGTGCCCACTCTTTTGCTTTTTTGAACTGTTCTAACTCGCAATAGACTTGTGCAAGTACATAGTAAACACTCTCATCACCTTTTGCGGCACTCTTCTCAAACCATTTAGACGCTTCATCAAAATTTAGTAGATGCAGATAGACATGCCCTATATTTTGCTGTGCGCCTTTATGCCCGCTACTTGCTGCTTTTTCAAAAAGTTCAGCTGCTTTTGAGATGTTAAGATCCGCTCCATCGCCCTTGTAGTACATTTGCGCCAAGTTGTACTGCGCATCGGCATGATTTTGCTCGGATGCTTTTGTCAAAAACTCAATAGCTTTTTTACTGTCTTGGGGTACATGGTTGCCATTGAGATAAAACATCCCCAAATCATACTGCGCATTTACATTTGCATTGTTTGCAGATTTTTCAAGCCACTCTATGGACTTTTTAGTGTCTTTTTGCGTCCCTAAACCGTTTGCGTAAAGATAGCTTAGCGCGCTCTGCGCTTTTGCATCGCCCTCTAATGCGCTCTTCTCATAGAGCTCAAACGCCTTTTGATACTGCTGTGCTTTAAACGCCTTAAGCGCTTCGTCTGTGTTAGCCTCTACTTGAAGCAGAAGAAAAAAAGCGACTATGATAAACTTGAACATTTGTATCCTTGAAAAATTGATGGCAAAATTATACCTATCTTATCTCAAAAGAGGCTTTGACGCTCAAATCAACTTGATCACGAACACACATAAAAACCATACAAGGCATCTTCATACCGTACTCACTTATCAACATCATTGAAGTTGCTTCCAGTGTAACGTCAGAGCTTGTAGCAGTTATCTTTGCTTTTGCTTCGACGTCTTTGCTAACGCCATGAAAATCAAGCTTGCCTTTTATCTTATAAGTATCGCCATCCACTTTTGTTACACTTGCGATAGTGTAAGTTGCAAGTTTATACTTAAGTGCTTCTACTTCCTTGTACATACTCTCATCTCTATCACTTTTATCGCTTTTAAAAAGTGACATCTCTACCCAAAACTTTCCTTGCATGGTTGTGATATCGCCATTTTGCATGGTTATCTGGGCTTGCAGAGCGTTGTTGAATGGGTCAATCGTTTTATCCATAAGCATCTCTGTATGCGCCGCAACCGAACCGCTTTTTAGGTTCAAATCAGCTCCAAAAAGCCCGAGGCTTATAAGAAGCAGTAATACTATTTTTTTCATTTTTTATCCTTTAATGTAACACTCTTGAGAGTGCCAGAGCAAGCCCAGCACCCGACGCAATCCAACCGACAAACACCATCATAAAAGAGAGTTTTGCCAAACGCACCTCTTTACTAAGCACCGTGAATACTACCACATTATAGTAGGAGATAGTAAAAGGATAGAGTATAGCTAACATAAAACTCGCTTCAAGATAGGAGAGTACGTAACTTCCCAAAAACAGAAGCGCAATAAAGAGATGTTTTTTAAGTTTTGACGCTTTGATAACATACGCCGCAACCAGCCCCAAAAGATGAAACACTATAATGGTAAAAGTGTAGTTCGACCATATATCTATGCTCTCATGCCTAGAGAGTGTCTCAAAAAGGTTAGAGTCCAAAAATATCCAGAGCATTAAAGGAAGATATGCCACAAACGGGTAAGAGACCTCTTTTGCATCCAGTGCGACTTTATAGCCCCTAAGCACAAAAGCACTCGCAAGAGCAACTGCGCTAAGCGAGACCGCCATAATCGACCTGTCATGAACATCAGAGGTAAAGAGAAATGTCCCCACACTATAGGCTATTGCAAGTGCGAAAAGCAGCTCTTTTTGCTGTTTTGCTTTGAAGAGATAAATCCCAAGCGGAGCCATAACGCCCACTGCCAACCCTAAAAGTGCGAGAGTAACAAAGGTATAGTCTGGATATAAAAAAGAGAGTCCAAACTGCAAAGAGAGTGCTATAAATATCTTATGGATGGGATTTTGGATAGCTCCCCAACTAGCCCCACTTAGCCATGTTCCAAATACTCCGCCAGCAAACATCGGAAAAAGCGTTATCAAGTCAGAGTTATAGTGTGCAGCGATGCCTGTTTGAACGATGAGCAGATAGTAACTTAGCTCAAATCCAAGCAGAAGCGAGAGCGCAATAGAGTAAATCATCATAAACGGCTTCTAAATATAAGATACAACAAGGCGTATGAGATATCATAAAACCCGACAAGCAGTCCAAGAGCGTCTATTGTCCCCAGATAAAAGAGTGAGAGGAAAATCGTTCCTGTAATCAGACGAGCCAAAGATGTCACATGAGCCAAAAAGTGTGGCTCTTTGGTTACTCCTATAAGATGCAAGATACCCACAAAACCCATAAAACCAAAGACTAAATAGTAGTACGGAGTAAATGAAAAGCCTAAAAACTCAAAGAGTAACGGCGCAAATAAAAATAGCATTAATGCCCCTAAACCGTCTGACGCAAACCCGTTTAGGTGGTATAGCTGCAAAAGAGAGAGTTTTGTTTTGTTTATCTTTTGTGCCATGTAATAGACCAAGCCCACAACTGCAACAACCCCGCCAAAAAGGCGAATCCACCACATAGAAACAACATCTATATTTGCAAATCCCGCCTCACTAAAACCTGCAAGAGAGAGTGAAACAAAGATAATTCCTATGACATAAAGCCAAAAGCGCATAAAACTTTGCGGTAGTTTATAAAAGTATTTTAACACGCTTAATGCCATAAAAAATATACCAAGCCCGATAGCCACATGCGCATGAGCGACTATCAAATCGTTTCTATGAAAAGGCCAGCGGATTTCAGGGATAAAGAGTATGTTTCCTTGAATCATCACAAACAAAAATGCCCAGATAGATATGACTAGGTAGGGTGTGGATTTTAAAGTTATGTTTGCATCCTTGCACCACTTTATAAGCAGCGGCGCATAAGCAAAAGTTAGCCACTGATAAACACACTCTTCGCCGTATGAAAGCTCTCCTCTAAATATGCGGGTTGCAACGGAGAGAGCATACCCTACAAGCGGGATAATCCAGAGAAGATGCCACTTTGGAACAAAATCCTCTTTCGCATGAAGTTTTATCATAAGGTAAAAGAGAGGGATAATGGTAAAACTCATCCCCAAAGTGTTGTCTCCATGAGGACCGATAAGAGTTTTTTCAACTTGCCCAAAAGTTGGGTTCATCAAAACCAAAAGAGAAATAGGTGCGACAAAAAGGAGTGCTTTTGATACTTTCACCCAAAGCGGTGTAACTTCATAATGCTTAATAGTTTTAAAAATAGCAACTATGTAAAAAATACCCGAAGCTGCAAGTATAAAATTTAACTCATACGCAAAATCATAAAACGGCAATCCTCTTTGAACACCCAAAAATATGGAGACGGTAGCCATAAATAAAAAGAGATGCCATAACAAAAAGTAGTTTCTTAGCGGCTCTACCGCATCGCTCAAATCCAATTTGTCCTTTGCAAAAAGAGCAAACGGAAGCAACGAAAGTGCGAGCATAATGGGCCCGTAAAGCATCAAAGTTATGTGAAGCGAACGAGTTGTTGCAGGATTTAGCAAAGTGGCGTTTAAAAATTCTACTCCCAAAAGCTGTGCCGCAAAAATAACGCCGACTAAAATAGAACCTAAAAATATAAAAGCCCATATAGGCATAACCGAATCAACTAATTTATAAAATTTTTCCATCTCTAAGCCTTATAGTCTTTGTTGCGTAATTTTGTATCTGCATATCGTGAGAAGCAACAACAACGGTTGTGCCATTTTTTTGTGCCTTTTGTAATAGTTCATAAACAATTGTGCTGTTTTTTGAGTCCAAACTGCCCGTCGGTTCATCCGCAAAAATGATTTTTGGGTCATTGACAAGTGCGCGGGCAACTGCAACTCTTTGTCGCTGTCCGCCTGAAATCTCGTTTGGGTAGCGAGAGGAGAGTTCCAAAATGCCAAGCTCATCAAGAATCTTGTTTATATTCTCTTTTTTATCGTCCATCGCCGCTAATGCAATATTTTCATAAACGCTTAGATAGTTTATGAGATAGTGAAACTGAAAAACAAAGCCTATTTTACTTTGGCGAAAATAGTCTATATTTTTGATTTTATCAACCGCCTCTGCGTCTATCAAAAGCTCTCCGTTTGATGGTTTTAAAAGTGTTGAGAGGATGGAAAGAAGTGTTGATTTCCCGCTTCCACTCTCTCCGCTCAAAAAGAGAAACTCACCGCTTTTAATCTCAAAAGAGAGGTCAAATAACACTTGTTCACTTCCGTAAAAATGTGAAATATGTGATGCTTGTATCATGCACATCCTTGATTTATAAGAAGTATCGGGTCTGTTTTGGAAGCTATCCAAGCAGGAAATAGTGAGCCTAAAAGTGCCATAAATAGCGTTGAACCCAAAACATAGAGTGCCGTTGCGAGTGAGAGCGTGCCGTTTACATACCCTTGAAGCATCTCTATATGAGGAAGCGTAGCCAATATCCCAAGGCTAAGAAGAAGCGCAAAGAGATATGCCGAGAGGCTCATAGCAAGTGTTTCAAAAAAGAGGTTTTTGATGATAAAAAATCGACTTTTGCCAAGCGCACGCATGATACCAAACTCCTCCTTGCGGGAGTTTACAATCATACTCATAACTGAAGCAATCCCCATCAGACCCATAGCAAAAGCAAGAGTAGAGATGACAAAAGAGGAGTTCTCGATGATTTTAAACTGGTTGTACTCTTTGACGAAATTCTGCGTTGTTTTTGCCTCTATTTCGCCATCCAATTGAGAGATTTTTCGAACAATCCCATCTATTTCGTTAGGCGAGCTTGAGGAAACCAAGATAAATGAAGCAGAGCGGTTAAAAAGCTTGCCTGCGTCTGCTATATTCATAACGACACCGCCCTCTTCAAACCCTATCTCACTGCTGTATGTACCAGAGATTTCAAAATTTTTGTTTCCGATATTTATGCTTTTTGTCTTAAACTGCTTTGAGAGATTTTCGCCTAAAATGACTTCCCCATCTTTAGGGTAGCTTCCGACTAAGAGCTTATAGTGAGAAAAATGGTTAGCGGTCGTTCCGTAAATGCCAGCAATTGGGATATGTCCGATGGGAGAAGCTCCGACTATCATGGCATAGCTTGAACTTACATGTTCGAGCTTCTCTATTTTGTCCATCAAAGAGATATCGACATTTGAGAAGAAAGTATCTGAAATCCCTTTTTGCGTGATGATGATATCTCCATCTGTTTTAATCATCGTTGAAAACATCCCGATAACGCCTTGCGAAACAGAACTGATGAGAAAAATAGCCATTACCGCAATGGTAATAGATGAAAA
>CAXNED010000067.1:0-6891 GCA_964201385.1 Sulfurimonadaceae bacterium
GAACCTGCGGCTACCGCTAAAATAGTTCCTGCAAGCCCCATTCCAGCGCTTCCCTCTGAAGAGCTTAGTGTTTCAGATGTACCATCTTGTACTTTTTTGTACTCTTGTTCTGCAAGTGCCTTCATCTCGGCTTCACTCATAATACGCTCAGTTTTATTGCCGTTTGCATCGGTCTCACGAATGATTGCTCTGCTTGGACCCTCTGTTGGCATCTCCTCGACAACGGTATATTTTCCATCTGCTTGCTGCTCTATAACTAAAAATTTATTTTGCTGCTGCTTTTGTTCTTGTTGGCTTGATTCGCATCCGCTAAGAATACTCATCATTGCTATGCCAGCACTTCCCAGTGCCACACCGCTTGCAATAGAGTAGATATGTTTCATTGCACTAAATCCTTTTTATTTAAAGTAATTATTTTTTTGAGATTGTAACTATAAAAGGTGACTTTCTCTCTTCCATCATAGATGATATCGCCAACATAGGTAAATTTTGCACTTTTGAGTGTTGTGTTTTTTGTCATAAACATCGCTTCTCCTGCCATATACCCGATATCTTTAAAGAGTGTCAATAAAGTAAGAGAAGTAAGCAGTATTAGTGGAATAAGAGAGATTTTAGTGTTTTTGACATAAACGGCGATGTACCCTAAAAGTATGGAGAGTGTAAAGTAGAGATACGAGTTTTGGTTGTCTGCAAAGAGAATGTTGTAGTAAACCCCAACTTCATAATGCTCTGTGTAGTGAAGAAAAATTCCTAAAAAAAGAAAAAAATCTAAAACAAATGTAATGAGCATTCCAGTAAGGAGTGCCTGAATCATTTTACTCATCGTAATCTCCTCCATTTTTTAGCATTTATCTTTAGAAGTCTTGATGCGCTACTCTCTCTTAGGCTACTGATATCTTCGATAATTATATCAGCTTTTGACTCACAAAATGCTCTTTCAAACCTCTCACCGCTTCTGTTGGCAGAAGTGGAGTAAAACCATGGTATCTCTCTTAATAGCTGTGAATTTAAAGGTGCTTTGGCAACTCTAAATGAAAAATCACCTAAGATAAAAGTGGTTTTTTTAGAGCGGCGAACCAGTTTTTTTCTCTTTTTAGGAACTCTTTTACCGTCATCTTTAAAACTTTTGAAATCTTTATAAACTTTGATAAAAGGTTTGGATGGGGGGCGAGATTTTATATCGTAGAGTTTTTGTGCATCTTGGGACAAAAAACCGACAGTAGTGTCGGTTTGAGTGAGGATTATCGGCATCTCTATGCTAAAAAATCTTGAAGCGCTTTTGAGTTTGACCAAGAATCGTTTTTCATCGCATTAAGGGCAAGAATAAGTGCTCTTGCAGCACTTAGTGTGGTGAAATAAGGAATGTTTCTCTTTAAAACTTCTTGTCTGATAACTACAGCATCCTTTTTTGAAGTGTTGTTGTCAGATGTGTTAATCGCCATATTTATAATATCATTTTTCATACTATCTTCGATATTTGGGCGACCTTCGGAGATTTTTAAAACCACCTCACATGGGATGCCTGCCTCTTCTATGACGGCTTGCGTGCCTCTTGTCGCAACAAGTTTGAAGCCGTGTCTGTGAAGTCCGCTTGCTATCTCTGAAGCATGTTTTTTGTCCGTGTCAACAAAAGAGAGGAAACATGTTCCCTCTGTTACGATTCTGTTTCCAGCGGCTATTTGTGCTTTTGCAAAACTGATACCAAAGTTTGAGCTGATACCCATAACTTCGCCAGTTGATTTCATTTCAGGTCCTAGAACCAAATCGGCACCATAGAGTTTATGGAATGGGAAAACTGCCTCTTTTACAGAGATGTGACCCTTGAGGCGTGGTTTTAAAAGACCATTTTGCTCTTCGACAATGTTGTATTTGTCGTAGTAAGCAAGCGCATCTCTGAGTGTCTCGCCTACCATAACACGGGTTGCAACTTTTGCTAAAGGCATACCTGTTGCTTTACTGACAAACGGAACGGTTCGGCTTGCTCTTGGGTTGACTTCGATGAGATAAATCTCATTTTCGTAAATCGCATACTGTACATTCATGAGACCATGAACGCCAAGACCTAGTGCGATTGTTTTTGTTTGCTGCTCCACTTTGTCAATCATCTCTTTTGAGAGATTTACAGGAGGCAAAGAACATGCGCTATCGCCTGAGTGGATTCCAGCCTCTTCGATATGTTGCATAACAGAACCGATGTAAACATCTACGCCATCACAAATCGCATCAACATCAAGTTCTATCGCCTGATCTAAAAATTTGTCAACAAGAACTGGAGCATCGTTGCTGACCAACACCGCCAAATCCATATAGTGACGAAGTTCATCTTGTGAGTAAACGATTCTCATACCTCGTCCGCCAAGAACAAAAGAAGGGCGCACTAAAACAGGAAAACCCAATCTCTGGGCTATGTCATGTGCCTCTTCTTTGGTTCTTGCCAATCCGTTTGCAGGCTGCTTCAACCCATGACTGTTTACGAAGTTTGAAAACTGCTCTCTATCTTCTGCCAAATCAATAACACGTGAAGGAGTTCCTGCAATTTTTGCTCCTATGTTGGTTAGGGCATTTGCAAGTTTAAGAGGCGTTTGTCCGCCAAAATGTACGATGATACCGTCTGGATTTTCATTTTCAATCACTTCTCTAACATGTTCAAAATCGATAGGCTCAAAGTAGAGAACGTCTGATGTGTCGTAGTCTGTTGAAACTGTTTCAGGGTTACAGTTGTACATGATAGTCTCGATGCCCATCTCTTTAAGCGCAAATGCAGCGTGAACACAGCAGTAGTCAAACTCGATACCTTGACCGATACGGTTTGGTCCGCCGCCTAAAATAAGAACTTTTTTCTTATCGCTTACTCTGTTTTTGACATTTGGAAGTTTTGTAATGTTTGTTGTTGAGTAGAGGTATGGCGTGAGTGCTTCAAACTCTGCTGCACATGTGTCCACTTCGTTATACTCCAAGTTTACGCCAAGTGCTTTTTTCGCTTTGTAAACATCCTCTTCAACTACTTTTTTGCCAGAATGTTGTGTAAGGAGCTGTGCAATTCTCTTATCTGAGAAACCGTCAACCTTTACGCTTCTCATAAACTCTGCATCGCTCAAGATACTTTCGTTGATACTCTCTTCAGTTTTTATAATCTCTTCTATCTGGTATAAAAACCATGGGTCGATGTTACATGTGTCAAACATCTCTGCAATGCTCATGCCACGTCTAAAGCCCTCTGCAACATAAAGTGCTCTGTCTGCATTTGGACGGCGAATCTCGTGCTTGATAAAATCAAAATCAGCATCAATAGGGTCAAATCCGCATAAGCCAGTCTCAAGTGAGCAGAGTGCTTTTTGGATAGACTCTTTAAATGTACGTCCGATAGCCATAACTTCACCGACACTTTTCATACTTGTGCTGAGTGTACTTTGCGCTTCGGGGAATTTTTCAAATGTAAAACGAGGGATTTTTGTCACAACATAGTCGATAACTGGTTCAAATGACGCTGGAGTTCCTGTGATGTCGTTAGTGATTTCATCAAGTGTGAAGCCAACGGCAAGAAGAGTTGCAACTTTTGCGATAGGATAACCAGTTGCTTTAGAAGCCAAAGCTGATGAGCGAGAAACACGAGGGTTCATCTCGATAACTATCATACGCCCCGTTTTTGGGTCTATGGAGAACTGAACGTTACTTCCGCCCGTGTCAACGCCTATCTCTCTTAGGATGTCAAAAGAGGCATTACGCATGCGTTGGTACTCTTTGTCTGTAAGCGTTAAAGCGGGAGCAACCGTGATAGAGTCGCCCGTATGTACACCCATCGGGTCGAAGTTTTCGATAGAACAGACGATGATGCAGTTGTCCGCTTTGTCACGGATAACTTCCATCTCATACTCTTTCCATCCCAAAAGCGACTCTTCGATAAGAATTTCAGTAACAGGAGATTCGTCAAGACCTCTTTGCGCAAGCTCTTTGAACTCATCCATGTTATAAGCAACACCGCTTCCTCCACCTGCAAGAGTGAATGATGCACGGATGATAATCGGGAAGCCGATGGTCTCAGCAGCTTTGAGTGCATCGTCCATGTTGTAGGCATACATCGAAAATGGTAAATCCATCCCGATTTTAATCATAGCCTCTTTAAATGCCGAACGGTCTTCACCCTTATGGATAGCCTCAGGAGATGCACCTAAAAACTCCACTCCCTCAAGCATACCTTTTTCATACATTTTTGTAGCAACATTGAGTGCTGTTTGTCCGCCCATAGTTGGGAGTACAGCATCTACTTTTTCATCTTTAATGATTTTGGCGATGATATCTTCTCTGATAGGCTCAATGTATGTTCTGTCTGCAAACTCAGGGTCTGTCATAATAGTAGCAGGGTTTGAGTTGATAAGAACTACACGGTACCCAAGCTCTTTGAGTGTTTTAACGGCTTGCGTACCAGAGTAGTCAAATTCACAAGCTTGACCGATGATAATCGGACCTGAACCAATAAGTAAGATGGTGTGAATGTCGGTGCGTTTTGGCATTTTTTACCTTTAATATGTTCATAAAAAAATTTGTATATTATAGGTAAAAAGCACTTAATCTTTGATGAGTTAGCGTACTTTTTTTATCATATGAAAGTAGTTTGGATTATTGGCTTTGTAATAGGGCTCAACTACAGCGGTTTGGTACCCTTGCGATTTTGTAACAGAGATGACTTTTCCAACATTTAAGCCCTCAAAAAATATCTCATCTAGTCCAGAAGTTACAACTCTATCTCCCTCTTGAATGAAAAACCATGCAGGGATAAATTTCACAACGAGATGGTTGGAGTTGTTTCCGTGTACTATGCCTGGAGCTTTGTTTTCACCCACATAGACTGCATAGGAACTTTTGACATCACTGTTTAGGAGTGCTAAAGGTTTTTGGTTGTGAGAAATGACGATACCCGCAACAAGGTTGTTATAAACAAGTCCATAGATACGTGAAGCATTGTACTCCTCTACCTCAAGCCATACTCTGTTGTAATCACCAAACGCTTGGTAGGAGATGGTTCTGACAAGTTCTACTTCAGGGTCTATGTGGAGCTTTGAGCGTTTCTCTAAAAAAAGGTCGTTGAGTTCAGAGGAGAGCTGCGATATAACAAGATGATTGTTTTCATAAAGCTTGAGTTTCTCTTCAAGTTCCATAATGTGTGCTGCTTGAAAAAAGTGGCTCTCCACTTGTTGTGCCACAAATGCAATAGAGGCGTGGTAGTGAGACCTTATGCCATGAAGCAGGGATAGAAAAGGGGTCTGGATAGTGTTCGTGTAGTAGAGTGCACCCACTACGAGTGCAATCATAATTGAAAAAAAGCTAAAAAGCCCCTTATTCATTTTCAAAAAGTTCTTGGAGTAAATCTATCTCTTCTAGTGCGCGTCCCGTACCACGTGCAACTGCAAGAAGCGGCTCGTCTGCGACATAAACAGGAATCCTAATAATATCTGCAAGATATTTGTCAAGCTGACGGATAAGCGCTCCACCACCTGTAAGGATAATTCCATGGTTTACGATGTCCCCTGCAAGGTCTGGGGGCATCTGCTCTAGTACATCACGAAGCGCTTCTGCAATCTCTTTAAGAGGCTCTTTCATCGCCTCTCTTGCATCTTCTGACGTTAGCTCAACTGAACTTAAAAGTCCCTCAACTTGGTCACGTCCTGTGATAACCATACGTAACTCTTCTTCAAGTGTTACAGCAGTACCTATTGCGATTTTTATCTCTTCAGCAATTCTCTCGCCGATAAGAAGGTTGTACTTTCGTCTGACATAGTTGACGATGGCTTGGTCTATTTTGTCGCCTGCTGTTCGGATGGATTTTGAGAGAACAAGACCGCCTAAAGAGACAACGCCGATTTCTGTCGTACCGCCACCAATATCAACAACTAAATTGCCCTGTGGCTCACGGATGTCAATCCCTGCTCCAATCGCCGCTGCCATAGGTTCTTCAATCAAAAATACCTCTCTCGCACCTGCACTAAGTGCGGATTCACGAACCGCTTTTCTCTCAACTTGTGTTAAACCATACGGAACACAGATGATGATTCTAGGACTGATAAGAGAGCTTCTACCGTGTGCTTTTTCGATGAACTTTCTTATCATCTTCTCTGTCATGTCAAAGTCCGCTATGACACCATCACGCATCGGGCGAATCGCTTTGATGTTTCCTGGGGTTTTACCCACCATCTCTTTTGCTTCATGCCCAACTGCCAAAACTCTTTGTTGTCCAAATTTCCCTGTTTTTACTGCAACAACTGATGGCTCATTGATGATGATACCGCGTCCTTTTGCTATGACGATTGTGTTTGCTGTTCCTAGGTCTATGGATAAATCATTGGAAAAAAGACCGATTAATTTGTTAAATATCATTATCTTACCTTATGCACTCTGCTTGGAGTGTTTTTTAATATATACAGGAGCTTCCCCACCATCAATAACTGCTTTTGTGACCAAAACTTCATATCCGCTGTACTCTGGAAGTTCGTACATGATGTCAATCATATTTTCTTCCAAAATTGCGCGAAGTCCGCGAGCACCCGTTTTTCTTTTGATAGATTTTGCTGCTATGGCTCTGAGTGCATCTTCTTCAAAATTAAGCTCTACATTGTCGATAGAGAAGAGCTTTTTATACTGCTTGATGATTGAGTTTTTAGGCTCAGTGAGGATGCGCACCATATCATCTTCCGTAATTTCGTTAAGTGAAGCGATAATCGGAAGGCGTCCTACAAGTTCAGGAATAAGACCAAAACTTACCAAATCATCAGGTTCTACAGCATCATAGCTCATTTTTTGCTCTTTTTTGCTCTTTTTTTCTTGACCAAAACCTAAAACGTTTTCACCCTGTTTTTTCTTGAGTATCTCATCAAGCCCATCAAATGCGCCGCCACA
>CAXNED010000068.1:0-6829 GCA_964201385.1 Sulfurimonadaceae bacterium
TGCGAGGTGCGCTTTGCGACTTTAGATGTTTTTGCAATCGTCATAAAAAACGGCTCAATGTTTTTAGAGTACCCAAATAAAACCCCCATCAAAGTAGAAAAAATCCTCCAAAGCCACGACAAAAAAGAGTTAGAGTTTATAGCGCAAGAGACAAAAGAGCACATAAATCTCAACTCCATCTCAGACAAGATGCTCTTTTTAGAACTCTGCTCTCAGGTCGTCCCACTAGAAGAAAAGCCTCTTGGTATTTTCCAAAAAGCCCTGCAAACCATAACACCCCTTGCCACAAAACTCTACCTGCTCTACATCGCCACCTTTGGCACGGCTTACTTTTTAGGGCGATTTTGTTGTGAAGATATACCGCAAAACGGTTGGAGTGAAATGGGTGTTCATTATAGTATTTTTTCCATGCAATTTATAAGGGTTTAATCCTTTAAAAACTTCTGTTGTTTGTTCCATTAAAATATTTTTTGGGGCTATAAATAAAACTTGTTTATTTAATCTGCTAACTAAATCAAGTATTATTTCTTTTGCTATTATTGTTTTACCACCACCTGTTGGGATTTGTATCAATGTAGATTTATCGCTGTTTAGCGTTTGCTTGATTATATCTAGTTGATAATCTTTTGGTTCAATTTTTTTCATTACCTCTCCAATCTACTTAAAATATTAAAGAGTGCTAATAAACTCTTTTGCCTCTAGGTTTTTTACTGAGCGTTGTATTTTTCTATGTCGAGTTTGAGTTGTTCCAAAATGGAACAGGTTGCATATGACCACATCTGCTGATTGTATCCATTTTCCTTGTTCTATGAATGCAAAAACTAGAGATGAAAAATACTTAAGTGTTTCAAACTGGTCGCAAATTGCGACTGGTTCATTTTTCTCTTGTTCACTTATGCTCAATTTCCACCTCAAACCTATATAGTTATATTCTACCCAAAACGATTGTGCTTTGATTTATAACATACAAAAAGGCTTTCATTCAAAAACATTGCAAAATGCAATATTCTTACTATTTTTTCTCCAACTCTTGCATATACCCCACGGCTGTGCCGCCTTTTAGGTAGTCGGTTACTTTTAAAAGTCCGTCATTTAGGTACTTTGCATTGTAGCCTTTCATGGTTAGATACACTCTTGCCATGTTTGATCTGTCGTTATGCGGGCAAGCGGTGATGATGAGTTTGTCACGTGGAAGTTCAGCAAGGCGGTTTGGCAACTCGTTTAGAGGAATGTTTTTTGCAAAGGGCATATTCCACGCTTTAAACTCCTCGGCAAATCTCACATCTATCAAAACTGCTTCGCCGCTTTTTATGAGTTCGAGCATATCGACAGACTTGATTTTCATATCTGCGGTCTCTTGAACACTAAAACTCTTTAGATACCCATCAAAATCTTTTGGCTTTATTTCGGTTCCAAAAGCTAAAACTGCCAAAGATAAGATTATTGTTAATTTTTTCATTTTTTTCTCGCTTAAATTTTATTAATGTTACAAAGCTTTTGATTTGGCAAGTGCGGCTTCTATCTCTTCTTTTTTAACCTCTCCACTTAGTTCAAGCAGTACTTCGCCATCGTCTCCGCTTACCTGCATATCTTTTATCTTCTTTTTTGTGTCGTCGCTCATGCACTCACACGCACCTGTTTTGCAGTTTTGCACCATTTTAACAATACTCTCTTTTTGCACCGCACCGCTGAACTTTATCGACACGCCGCTGCGCAATTGTGTTACCTCTTTTTTCATCCCGAACAACTCCTCTTTTACTTTTGGAAGCAAAATCTCCTCTATCTCTTCGTAAGTCGTAAGAAACGCCTCATAGCCCTTGCCGTCTGGGTCTTCAAAGCCTATATGTATCTTTGGAGTTGGGCGTGGAAACATCGGACAAGTTTCGTTTGCATGGTCGCAAACCGTTACTACCAAATCAAACTCTTCCTCTATAACCGTGTCTAGCGTTTTTGAGTGGTACTCATCTCTCCAAATCCCTTTTTCTTCCAACAGTTTTTTTGCATTTGGGTTTACTCGTCCGCTGGCTTTTACGCCGCTGCTCTTTGCCTCTACACCCTCTAACTTAGCATTGATAAGAGCCTCTGCAATAATGCTTCTGCAACTATTTCCCGTACATAAAACTAACACTTTTTTCATAAAATTACTCCTAATGAGATTAAAACTACCAGTAAAATCGGCGGTGTGACAAGCAATCCAAACTTGCTATACTCCCAAAAACCGATTTTTACACCTTTTTGAGCCAAAACATGAAGCCAAAGAAGCGTTGCCAGTGAGCCAAAAGGGGTCATCTTTGGTCCTAAGTTACACCCGATGATATTTGCGTACGCTAAAGCCTGATTTGGTATATCAACCAAAGCTATATCCATAATCATAACGGTTGGCATATTGTTCATGACGGCACTGAGTATCGCACTTATAAATCCAGTTCCAACAATCGCCACCATGTCGCCCTGAGTTGCCAAATCTTTTAAAACAGAAGCCAAATAGTCTGTTAGCCCTGCATTTTTTAGTCCGTAAACAACGATGTAAAGCCCTATGCTAAACCAGACAACCTGCCACGGAGCATTTTTTATGGTTGCTCCTGCATGAGCGGCTTTCATGTAAGAAGCAAGTGCCAAAAAGAGAAGCCCTCCGCCAAGTGCGAAGAGTGAAATCGGCAGATGATACGCATCGCCTATAAAATAAGCGACGAGCAAAAGAGCCAAAAAGAGCCACGACATATAAAAAAGCGGTTTGCTTTTAAGAACTTCATCTGGGTTTTTAAGCAAAGCGACATCTATGGTTTTTGGTATATCATTTTTCAGAACAAACCACAGAACTCCTATGGAGACGATAACGCTTACAACAAACGGCACAAACATTACGCCCAGATACTCCACAAACCCAATACTAAAATAGTTAGCCGTTACTATGTTTGTAAGGTTTGAAAAGACAAACGGAAGAGATGCGGAGTCGCTTATAAATCCACCCGCAAGCAAAAATGCAAGGATAGTTTTTGCGTTAAGTTTTAAGAGCCTCATCTTTGCCAGAAGTATAGGCGTAAGTATAAGTGCTGCACCATCGTTTGCAAAAAGAGCCGATACGAAAGCACCCAAAAGCAGAGCGTAAACAAACATAAGATGTCCGTCTCCTCGGCTAAGTTTTGCCATTTTTATGGCACACCACTCAAAAAAACCTATCTCATCCGAGACCATCGACATGATGATAATGCCTATAAACGCCAAAGTTGCATCCCAGACAATGTTACTCACAACAAGCACATCGCCAAAACTTACCGTTCCAAAGATGAGTGATACAACTGCGCCGATAATCGCCGTTGTACCGATTTTAAGCCCTTTTGGCTGCCATATAACAAAGAGAAGTGTTGTTAAAAAAATCAGACTTGAAGCTATCATACACCACACCCTCTATTTAGTTTTGGAATCTCAATATCGAGCGAATCAAGCTCTTTAAGCACGGAAAGCCTAAACTCATCAAGAGGCGAGCGGATAGAGTAGTACGCCCAAGTTCCTCTTCTCTCAACCTTCAAAAAACCGCCCTCTTTGAGGATTTTGAGATGTCTTGATATGCGTGACTGAATCATCTCAAATGAGTTTTCTATGTCACACACGCAAACCTCGCCGTTTTGGCTGATGAACTTGAGTATCTTCACTCTCGTTTCATCATTGAGTGCTGCCACTGTTTTTAAAAATATGTCCATTGAGTATCCTACACGAATGAGATAACAAAAGGATAGCATAAGTAAAATAATATATCAAGATATATTGATATATAAGTTGTAAAAATTCCTATTTTGAGCAAAAAGGGAGAAACCTATAGCCCTTTTGCGCTCTTTGCCAGCCCTGCCCATGCAGAAGCAGGGTCGGCATTTATGGCTTCTTGGTAGGCTTTGTCAGACTCTGCGTCTCTCCAGAGTTTCGCCAAAACACTCCCTAAAAGATACTTTTGTCTTGCTCTTTGGTTTTTGTTCAACTCCACCGTATCGAGTATTTTGATAACATCCAGCGCCTTGGCATGCTCCCCTTTTTGGGTGTATGCTTCATAAAGAGCAAACTCAACAAAAGGGGTTTGCGCCAAAGAGCCTGAAGATTTTTGAATCCTAAGTATCTTCTCTCCGTATGCAATGACAAGGTTTGTATCTTTCGTATTGCCCCCAGCTGTCATCATAGCGGTATATCGGTCGCTATCGAGATAGTTCTCGCCATATATCTCTACTATCTTTGCCATGGACTCTATCATCTTTTGCGTGTTTTCAAGCCTATGGTAGGTGTCAAAAACAACTCTATAAACATCTTTATACTCAGAATCCTTCTCTTTGGCGATAAGCGTTATAAGCTCTTTAGATGCCTCGATAACATTGGTGTAGTTACCTGTTGCAAAATCTATCTTTATGTAGCGGTAGAGCCATTTTTTTCTCTGCTCCAACTCTTTGGATTTTAGATTTCTATCTGCCATTTTTTTTGCAAGTTCAAAATCTGCACCCTTCATAGCGCACTCATAAATCCCATCGTCCCACTGGGCAGACAAATCGATTTTGTACTTGGAGGCAAGAAGCAGGACTTTGTTGCACTCTTTTGTCCCAAGAGCCTCTTGCATCGTCCCAATGGCAGCATCGACGATAAGCTCAGGTACATCTCCATACTCCACCTTATCAAGCGCTTGAAGCTTCGTCTCAAGGGCTAGTGCATCTTGAAACATCTTTTGTGCTATAAGAAGTTTTGCTTTTTCGTAGAGTGCTTTGTCGCCTATTCTATCTTTTGGGTACTCTTGCATCAGTGTGTCGTACATCGCCAGTTTGGCTGTTGCGTTGGAGTCATTTTGGTCGCTCACATCAAAAAAGAGAGAATCTTTGGCAACCTTTACATCTTGAAGGTAGATACCATCAGGGAAAACCTCTGCATATTTGTTGAGTGCTACAAGCGCCTCCTCTTTCTTGTTGGATTGGCTAAGCCATACGCCAGTGTTTCTCACCAGTCCCTCATACTCATCATCGTCATAATCCATCTTTGCAACAAGCGCTTTTGCAATAGCCGCCGCCGAGATAAAGTCGTTGTTATCTACAAACTCATACATTATCTCCATGGATTGGGTTTTCTTTTGCATAAAAAAGTCTGGTTTTGCCAAAGAGATTTTCTCTATATGTTTTGCCGATTCTTGTACCTTTGCATTGGCAAGAAGAAGCTTGCTGAGCTTAAATGCAGCTTCTATGGCAACATCGATATTATCGGTCTCTTTGAGTACTTTTTCATATAGATTTTGTGCCTTGGCACTGCCTCCGCCCTCTTCTAAAATCTCTGCCATATAGATATAGCCCCACTTTGCATAAACAGAGTCTGGATGTTCGCTAAAGAGCCTATCGTAAAAGTAATCTGCATCGCTGTTCATGCCGATTCTATCGTAAGATTTTGCGATGAGTGAGAGCACTTCGGCAACATTTTCATCAGACGAGTAGTCTCTTAGATACTCCTTTGCAACCTCGATAAGCTTCTCGTTTTTTCCTAGTTGTGCATAGATTCTGATTTTGTAAAAAAGAAGTTCCGCTCTAAAGAGTGAATTTTTGTACTCTTTTAAAACATCTTCCGCCAACTCAAGAGCAAATTCGTAATTTTTCTCCTCGTAAAGCTTTTTAATCTTAAGATATTCGGTTACATCCCCAACCCGCTTGATGTGCACTGGGTTTCCTTTGATATCTAAACTTCCTACATAAGGGAGTTTTTCATTATGTGATGTAAAAGGGAGGTTAATACTAAAGGTGTTTTTAGATTTTTTTTCCATATAGGGAATTTGTTCTTTATAGCCTACAATCATCCAATGGTTTGAGAGTTCCACGTTTGCTCCAAAGAGCGTCTCCTCTTTGGTCAAATCAAAAACAATAGGTAAAAGCTTCATCTTCTCATAAGGCTTGATGATAAGAAAAAAAGTCTCTTTTTTTATCTCACTCTCAATTTCAAAGAAACTGTTTTGAAGTTTTTGTATCTTTTGCGAAGGGGATTTGGAAAAAGCGCAAACGATTTTGATGACATTGTCAAAATCATCTTTAAACTCTTGACATAAAAATTTATCTTTATCGCTTATGTGGAGTGTAGAGTAGGGTTCATGGTTCTCTTTTGCGCCTTGCAAAGAGATGTCAAGCGCAAAAAGAGAGGCGAAAGAGAGAAGCAGAAGGAGTACTATTTTAAACAAAACGCCCCCTCCTCCTTTCATTGATATTACGCACCAAAACGAACTCGTCCGTTTTAGAGATAATTAATACCCGCTATTATAGACAAATAGAGTAATAAATTCTAGTAACTGATTTACCGCAACAAAAGCAAAAATAGTTCCTATTGCAGCAATTCCGATAATAGTTTTAAGTGAAAGTGTTGCATTTGCACTGTAAACATGACCGCCATCTTCAACGATAGGGTCTTTCATGAACATGTAAACGATAAGCTTGAGGTAGTAGTACCCTGCTATCGCTGAGTTAAGTGCCATGATGAGAGCTAAAACCGTATAGCCACCTGTCACAGCTGAACTAATCATATACATTTTACCCCAAAACAGAGCAAACGGCGGAAGACCTGCCAAACTTAACATAAACAACGCCATAATTGTTGCGGCAACTGGTGCAGTTTTTATCATTCCTGCAAATTTGTTGTAGCTATGGTCTGACTGCTGATGCGCAGGAAGATTTTTCTGGCGGCTTATCCAAAGCATAGAGAATGAACCAAGATTTGTAAAGCTAAAGAGTATCCAGTAGAGGAAAAGTGCGCTGTTTGACTGTGTTGTACCAATCAAAATAGCCGCCATTACAAAACCTGCATGCGAGATAGAGCTGTATGCGAGCAT
>CAXNED010000069.1:0-6785 GCA_964201385.1 Sulfurimonadaceae bacterium
CTCTGCGCAACGATGAGTGTTGAGCTTTTTGATGATTTGGGTTTGCAGACGGGCATGGAAGTTGTCTCTTTTTGTAAACCTAAGAGCATCATACTTGGTTTGTGGTAAAAAATTTGCATAGCGATATATATTTTATTATATAATGGGGTTTAAGATGGATTTATTACGTGAAGATAGTGGTTATTTTGATTTGACTACTTTTGGGCTTGGTATCGGTGAGAAGCGTGGCAGTATCTCATTTGCTCCAAAAGCAGACATCATTCTAAGTGGGTGTGATGAGGCAACAAAGATTTTTCAAGAGTGTGAGTTGGAGTACATCTTTTTTCAAAAAAATGGCGCTTTAGTTGAAGCAGGTCAAACAATAGCAGAGTGCAAAGGCGATGCAAAATCACTACACCGTGCTTGGAAAACAGCTCAAAATATCTTTGAATATATGAGCGGTATCGCAACCTATACGCATGAGATGGTGCAAAAAGCGCAACGCATAAACCCTAACGTTACCATCGCAACAACACGCAAAAATTTTCCAACAGCAAAAGAGTTGATGCTCAAAGCAGTGATGGATGGGGGCGGAGTGGCGCATCGGCTTGGTCTTTATGACTCTGTTTTGATTTTTGAGCAACATCTTGTTTTTTTACAAAACGAGGAGGAGCTTCTAAAAAGTTTTCAAAAATTGAAAAAGAGTTTTGTTGAGAAAAAGATTATCGTTGAAGTAGAGAGTTATGAGCAGGCAAGATATTTTGCTCTGCTTGGTGCTGATGTTCTTCAGTGCGAAAAAATGAGCCCTGCCCTGCTTGGCGAGTGCGTAGGACTCAAAAAAGAGTTTTCGCATCTCAAAGTCTCTGCAACAGGCGGGATTGACAGTTCAAATGTTGCCGAGTTTGCGGCGTGTGGCGTAGATGCCATCGTCACATCTTCACCCTACCACGCAAAACCTGCGGATATAAAAGTTACTATGCAAGAGGAACAAAAATGAAAAAATTTATCAAAATAGCGGCGATAATCATCGCACTTGTTAGTAACTCTGCCGCTCAAAATCTTAAAGTATTTGCAGCCTCAAGCACAAAGTTTGCGATGCAAGAGATAGTAGAAGAGTTCAAACAAGAGCATCCAAAAGATAGTATTGAGGTCACTTACAGCGCTACTGGAAAAGCGTATGCACAGCTCCTTAACGGACTTAGCTATGATATCTTTATGGCGGCGGACAGTCTCTACCCTAAAAAGATAGCAGAAGATGGCAATGCACTTGGTGAAATAAAAGTATATGCTCTTGGCAGACTTGCCCTCTTCGCGCACGATCCAAACCTCCTTAAAGAAGGTTTAGAAAGCCTTAAGAACAAAAGCGTCAAACATATCTCCATCGCAAACCCAAAAGTCGCACCCTATGGAGTTGCTGCAATGGAGATTCTCAAAAACTACAATCTTTTAGGCGATGTAAAAAGCAAACTTGTCCTTGGAGACAACATCGCACAAAGCATGCAATTCGTCGATAGCGGCGCTGCAGAAGTAGGAATCGTGGCATTTTCTCTCATCAAAAACAAAAAAGAGAACCACTACCTGCCCATAGACCCAACCAAATACAAACCCCTTGAACACTCATTTGTACTTACAAAATATGCCAAAGAAAAGCCTCTGGCACAAGAGTTTGCAGATTTTATACTCTCACAAAAATCGCAAGAGATTTTTAAAAAATGTGGGTTTTAAAGATTTGGGAAATAGCACCCTTTAGATATAAACATCTTTTCTGTGAGCAATTTTGGAGATTAGCATCAACTCATTTTCTTGATAAAATATAACTCTATAATCACCTATTCTTAGTCTATACGCACCATCAAAGGGTGTTTTAAGTTTCTTGATTTTAGTTAAAACTGGATTAGACGCAAACTCTTCAATACCCTCAAGTAAGAACTCAGCTACTGATTTATCTAATTTTTTGAGTTGCCTTAGGGCTTTTGGGTCATACTCAATATTATAATCCAAGCTCTGCTCTTACATTTTTATGAGAGATAGTTTTGAGTGTACCCATTTTATAATCTTGAACAGTTTTGGTAACAGAGAGTGTATCAAAGTACTCTTGCAGTGCTTCTCTTACAACCTGAGCCTTCTTTTTACCTGTTTCAAAGGCAATCAAACCCAACTCTTCGATAAGATTTTCTTCAAGTGTAATCGTTACTTTTTTGGTCATGTGAAAAACCTTTTTTAGATATTTGGCGTATTTTACCATACTTTTTATAAATCAATTTTCTCATTACACCCTCTCCTTATGTGTAATGCCTAAGATGTTTATCTTGCCCCCATGCTCCCGTTTGGGAGTGCGTACTTTTTTGTCGCTTTAGTTTTATATGCATTCCCACGGAGAACGTAAACGAGAAAGGTTTTTACTCTCTACCCCAAGCTTATAAAACCCTCCACCTCTGAAAAAACTACTGCTCTATTTTGCTCTTTTGTCTCCAAAATCTTCTCGCATAAGAGAGAGAGATTTTCATCTGCGTTTGGTGCGATAGAGCGGAGACTCTGGAGTTTTTCGCTCTTTAGCACATTTGTAAATCTGTCGTAAGCGCTGTATGCTTCACGCCCTGCTAGTTTCATGTAGAGTTTGCGTCCCAGTTCAAAAAGCTCAAACTCCTCGTTTTTTCCTGTGTTTATTTTTTCGCCAAAGCCTATCTCAATGTCGATACACTTTTCTCTGAGGTACGCTCCCAGTTTCATCATAAAGCCGATGCAAGAGGGGGTGTAGAGCTTTAAGATGCGTTCATGAAACTGCTCAAAACTCTCAAATGGGTTTTTTAGTTTTCTGTACTCAAACATGAGTGTCTCAACATAAAAGTGTGCGTAACGCAATGGAGCGGACTTTAGTATGGTGTAGCCCTCCAAGCCCTCGCTTGTGATTTTTCCGCCGAGGGAGATGTTCACACCGCCCTCAATTTCGCCATTTACTTTGACTTTGCACCCCTCAAAACCGATATCTCCAAGCCCGTTAAGTCCGCACCCTTTTATACATCCAGACCAGTACATGCGTACCCTGCCCTCCGCAAGCGGCACTTTTTGCTCCAGATACTCCGCCATTTTGATGGCATCGCTTTTGTTTTCTATGACACCAAAGGGACAGTGTTGTGAACCTGCACATGCGATTAGGTGGTTTTTGTAGGGCGAATCGACACTTTTGTATTTTTGAAAAATCGCCTCGCCGCTGAGTGCGTCTATCTCTTTTACTCCAAGTATATAGACGCTCTGCTCAATGTCAAAACGAATCTCTCCGTCTCCCCATCTCTGGCTTGCGTCTGCCACATGCACCAAATCGCTTCCGCTGAAGATACCTGCTGGAACAACCATGTGAACGCCAAAAGTTCCGTCTCTTAACTGCACTCGTCCGTGGTCTGGGTCATTGAAATCAAGCTTTGTCATCGTCTCGCCAGCGTGTGCAAAGTCAACTCCTGCGTTTTGGCAGATGGCAGAGCGTATCTCCTCCATGCCCACCGCTTCGACTAAAAAAGAGAGGCGGTTTTTGTTTCTGTTGTCACGAAAACCAAATCGCTTAAAGATGTCGATGATGGAGTTGTACGCAAGAGGCACTTCGCATGGCAACAAAAAGATATCCGCACTCTTTGCCACTTTGCCAACTTTTCCGCCAAGAAACATGTTATAACCCCAAAAACCCTCTCTTTGTGCCAAAACAAAGCAACAGTCGTGGCTAAAAGCGTTACAGCGGTTGGAGATAGCACCTGTGATGGAGGTGTTGAACTTTCTGGGAAGTGCGCTTATCCACTCCCAGTCGTGCAAAAATGAACTCTCCAGTTTTTTTAGCAGTTCGTACGATGGCAAAACCGTATCAAACCCTTTTGCGTCAAGCGGGTCGGTAACGATGTTGCGAAAGTTGTCCACGCCTGTTTGGTAGGAGCTTATCCCCACCGCACGCATACGCTCAAGAATAGTCGGTATATCTTTGATATCGATGTAGCGAAGCTCTATCTGCGCACGAGTCGTGATGTCGATGTAGTCCTCTCCAAACTCCTGTGCGATTTCGCCCAAAATTCTGGCTTGAAGAGCGTTTAAGTAGCCGCCACTAATGCGTACTCTTATCATAAATTTTTGCGGTGTCTGGTCGTTTTTGTCATAGATGCCAAAGCATTTTAGAAAGTAGTTTTTGTCTTCATCGGGGATGGATGCGTAGCCCTCTTTTGCATACTGCTCCAACATCGCAAACGCCTCTTGTGGGGTTTTGAGCGTTTTTGTCTCTTCCACTTTGTTGAGTTTTTTTGCTCTTGCGTCGTATGCTTTTTGTAATGCTTCCATTGACACTCCAATCTCTCAAATATGTCAAAATTTTAGCAGTTACATGGGTAAAGATAGGCGATTTTATGATTATTTTTTAGGCAGTTACAAAAATTTCACCCTACTCATGCCGCAATGCCTCGATAGGGTTTAGGCGTGCGGCTTTTCTGGCTGGGAAGTAGCCAAAGAGTACACCGACCATTGTTGAGAACAAAAATGCAACGATGACGATAAAAGTGTTAAATATAAGCGGCAAATCGAAAAAGAACGCTATGCCAACTCCTGCACCAATACCGACGACAATCCCCAAAACACCGCCAAGAGAGGAGAGGACTATCGCTTCGACTAAAAACTGGAGCAAAACTTCTCTCTCAAGCGCACCGATGGCAAGTCGTATGCCTATTTCACGGGTTCGTTCTGTGACTGAGACAAGCATGATATTCATAATGCCTATGCCGCCGACAAGCAGACTAATCGCCGCAACGGCTCCAAGTAAAATAGTCAACATCTGCGTTGTGGAGGAGAGTGTTTGTACCATTTCACGCATATCATGGACATTAAAATCGCTCTCCTGCCCTGCTCTTACCTTGCGGCGTTCCTGCATAAGAGAGCTAACGGCATCTTTTACACCCTCGATTTGCGATGAGGAGTTAGCTGAGATGATTACCCTTGCGATCTCTTTATTTCCGCTGATGCGTCTTTGAAACATACGGATGGGCGTGACGATGATAGCGTCTTGATCCATCCCAAACATTGCCGCACCTTTTGCCTCAAGCAAACCGACAACCTCGCATGAAAAACTCTCAAGACGGATGGACTCTCCGACTGGATTGAGCGTACCAAAAAGCTCTTTGCGTATGGTCTCGCCGATGACACACACCGCTTTTCCATTTTGAAGCTCTATGGACGAGAACTCCCTTCCTGAGGCAAAAACCCAATCTTTGACGACAAAGTAGTCATTATCACTCCCATCCACTGTTGTTGAGTAATTTTTGTTTCCATAAACGGCTTGCATTTGGCTTGAGCCAACAGGTGCGACGCCACGGGTATTTGCAAGCTCTTTTTTGAGGGCTTCAATATCGCTGTGCGTAAACCTTCTTGCCGTGGAGTCCGTTGCTGGCGGACCTTTTTGTTTTTGCCCTGGAACAAGGATAAGCATATTTGTCCCAAGTTTTGAGATACTTTGTGTGATGTACGCCGTCGTAGCGTCGCCTAGCATAACCATAGCGATAACGGAGGCTATGCCTATAACGATGCCAAGCGTTGTAAGTGCCGAACGCAAAGCACTTCTGCGAATCTCACGAAGGGCTAGCAAAAAAGCGTTCCAAATCATAAACTTTGCGCCTCCATATTCTCTATGCTTCCGTCTCTGAAAAAAACTCTTCTTGAGGCGTACTTTGCCATATCCATCTCATGTGTTACCATCAAAATGGTAATCCCCTTTTCTTGATTAAAAGAGCGCAAAAGCTCCATAATCTCGATGCTTTTTGCAGTATCTAAGTTGCCCGTTGGCTCATCTGCGAGCAAAATAAGCGGATTTGTCACGATAGCTCTGGCGATGGCAACTCTTTGCTGCTGTCCGCCTGAGAGTTCGCTGGGTGTGTGGTGTGCGACATGTTCTAGCCCCACGTTTTCCAATGCCCTCATCGCCATCTCTCTTCTTTCATGCACGCCATAACCACGATAAAGAAGCGGAAGTTCGACATTTTCAATGGCAGTTGTTTTTCCAAGCAGATTGAACCCCTGAAAGATAAATCCGATGTAGTTTCTGCGCAAAAGTGCACGCTGGTCTTGTGAGAGCAAGCCGACATTGACCCCCTCAAAAAGGTACTCCCCGCTACTGAGCGTATCCAAACAGCCAATGATGTTCATGGTTGTTGATTTTCCAGAGCCGCTGGGACCCATGACAGCTAAAAACTCTCCATGCTTTACTTGAAGATTGACGCTTTGCATGGCAAATGTTTTTGCCTCCGCCTCTCCGTATGATTTTGTAGCATTTTGAAGTTCTATGACATACTTTTGCTCTCTCATGGCTCTTTGATTCCTAACAAAACCGCATCACGCTCGCTTAGTTCTGCACTCTCAACAACACTAAAACTTCCATCGCTTTTTCCGACTTTGAGCGCAACTTTAGATGGTTTGTTCTCTCTCAAAACCCACACATATTCACCAGTGGCATCTCTTTTTTGCATCGGCGGTGTAAAGCGAAGTGCCGCATTTGGGACGACAAGAGCATCTTTTATGACATCTGTAACGATATGCGCAAAAACAGTCATCCCAGGGCGAAGCAGCAACTCTGGATTTTGCACATTTACGACGGCATCGTAAGTGACAACGCCATTGACTATTTGTGAGTTTAGGCGCAACTGTGTTACAACTCCTTTAAAGGTTTTTTGCGGGTACGCATCGACGCTAAACTCCACGCTTTGTCCCTCTTTTACATCGGCGATATCGGCTTCATCGACGCTCACTATCACCTTCATCTTTGTCAAATCCTCTGCCATGGTAAAGAG
>CAXNED010000070.1:0-6605 GCA_964201385.1 Sulfurimonadaceae bacterium
GCACCGACTGCATTTTATGCAAAGGAGTTTGACGGCTACCTCAAAGCACCAGATAGCGGTTCGTTTGACAACTCGCATATGGCAATCCATGAGTACATAGGTACATTATGGAGCAGATTTAACCAAAAATAGAGTTGCTTTTTTGTATAATTATCCATATGCTTAAGGAGGATTTTTTTCATGCGAAATAGTTATAAATTTTTTTTATTTTTTATTTTTTTAACAACTCAGATTTTTGCTTTAGAAACTGTCACGATAGATGAAAAGAGTGAAAAAATCAACCTCACACCACACTCTGAACTTTTTGTTGATGCACAAAACCATTTTAGTTATGAAGCAGTCTCTCAAGACTCTTTTGCCGATAACTTTCATCCTGTAAATTCACAATCTATCGCAACGGGTTACACAAATGACACTGTTTGGATTCGTTTTAGCATACTCAATGAGGGTGCAAAACGCTTTGAAGGCAGTATTGAGATGCCAATTCCTTGGATTGACACGATGGAAGCATATATGCAACTAGATGGAGAGGTTCATACGCTCAGTCCACGTAGCGACGCGCGCTCTTTCTTTGTACCTCTTACTATCGCACCGATGCAAAAGGCAACGATTTACATCAAAACAAAAAGCCAAAATGCCATCATCCTTGCACCTATGCTCTACTCACAAAAAGGTGCCACACAGCGCCTGAACTACACGATACTTTTTAACGGCATCTTGATTGGCATCGTGCTAATTATGATATTATATAATTTCATCAACTTCTTAGCGCTCAAAAACAGAAACTACCTCTACTATGGTCTCTATCTTGTCGGGTTGTTCTTTTTGATGGGAACCTACTACGGCTACAATAGAGAGTTTTTTTTCCAAAATGGCACTCTTGCTCCATTGACAGTTGCCTTTAGTTTTTTAGCTGCACTTCTTTTTGTGGGTCATTTTTTCCAAGTAAAGGAGAACTTTCCACAATTAAAGAGATACCTTGTTGTTTTTATAATTGCAACGCTCGTTTTTGGACTTTTCTCTCTTGTGGTTGCTAGTAACACTCTGCTTATGTACTTTTTTGCAACTCTTGCATCACTGGTGTTTCTATTTCTTTTTTATCTCTCGGCAAAGGCGTATAAAGAGAATATTTCAGGAGCGTTCTATCTGCTCTTAGCATGGATTTTTCTGGGGTTGGGTGAGCTTGTAGCATTTTTAATGGCGCTAGGGTTTATCACCTATAGCCTCTACCTTTATGATTTCTTTGCACTGATGGTAGTTTTAAATATTTTGATGATTTCATCCGCTTTGGTTGCTCGTATCAGGGATGAAGAGGCAGAATTTGCGTCCAAAGTTGAAAAAGAGCATGAGCTTGCAGACAGACTTAACCTCTCAAAAAAAGAGTTAAGAGATATAAATGAAAAATTTGAGCGAAAGATAACAAGACTTGAATCTGAACTTTTGCAAGTGAGTAAAGCGTATGAAAAAGTAACAACCAAAGATGAGATAACAGGGCTTTATGGCAAAGCAAAACTAGAGGAGATTCTTACTAGTGAGCTTCATAGGGCAAAGCGTTACGACTATCTTTTTGGCATTATAGTTATCAACATCGATGGATTAAAAGATACCAACGAGAAGCATGGTCATGAGGTTGGAAACTCTTTGATGAAAGAGATGGCAGATATTTTAATGCACCATGTACGCTACCTTGACACTGTTGGAAGATGGAGCGAAACAGAGTATCTTGTTGTATGCCCAGAGACAGATATGCAAAATATACTCACGGCGGCAAGACATTTGCAGATGTTAATAGAAAAAAGCAAATTCTTTTTTGTCGGAAGTGCAACAGCTAGTTTTGGAGTAACGTCAAGCAAAAGAGATGACACTCTTGAAGATATTATGAAAAGAGGCTATGAAGCCCTCGCTCTTGCAAAAGTAAATGGCAAAAATAGGGTGGAAGAGGTTTAGGCTAATACTTAATTTTACTTAAGTAAAGTCCGTTGCTTGGTGCTGGTTTGATTTTGTATCTTTTTTCGCATGCGAGCTGCTCTGTAATCTGCTTGGCATTGAGAGTTAAAAGTGCGCCAACCATAAGTCGTATTTGGCTTCGTAAAAACCCATTTGCATCAAAGTTGAGGATGATGTATCCTTTATGTTTGTAGGCAAAAGCTCTGTAGATGACTCTTGTAGTACTTTTGACATCACTCCCGTTTTTCATAAAAAATCTAAAATCATATGTGCCGCAAAAGAGTTTTATCTTCTCGCAAATCGCAGCAAAATCAACATCTTCTAAGAATGTTACAAAACTCTCTTCAAAAGGGTTACTGCTGCCATCTTTGATGATGTAGCGATAAACTCTTTTTTTGGCGCTGTATCTTGCATGAAAATCATCATCCACACTTTTTATCTTTTTTATCAAGATAGATGGTCCGACTATTTTGTTGATGGAGGTTCGGAGTTTTTCTAAGTTGCTCCAGTAGGGCGGCACTTCGATATGACAAACCTGTCCTGTTGCATGAACGCCTCTGTCTGTGCGTCCGCTTGCAACTATTTTTGTCTCGATGTTAAGTTTTTTAAGTGCCACGTCAAGCACACCAAGAACGGTGTTTTTGGACTCTTTTTGACTTTGAGAGCCTAAAAAATGTGTTCCGTTATACTGAGTGGTAAGTGCGCATCGCATCTAAAACTTTGCCACAATTATTTTTTTATAGAGTACGTAGGTCACGATAAGCCATCCAAAAACCAAAACTGGCAGAGTGTAAGTGGAGATGACAAGCTGTAAGGTAATCGCAAGGGAGTAGTAGATGATGATGCCTGCAAATAAAAAGAGAAAAATCTTCCCTTTTTGATGTCTTGCATGCACGATTCCGATGGTTGCCGCCAAAAAGAGGCTAAGAAGCGGAAAAAGACTAAAGAGTATGTTTGCGATAAGCATTTTTTTCTTTTTAGCAGAGGGAGTCTCTGGAAGCCAGTACTCAAGCGGTGTTTCGTACTTTTCAAGGTCAGTTTTCATCGTGTCGTTGATAAACATGGTTTCAAAATCTATCTGCGTGAACTTCTCCTTTGAATAGCTGTACCCCTCGCCAGAGCTGAGTTTAAGTCTCAAGATACCCGCATCGTTGATAATTTCTGCTTTTTTTGCTCCAATGAGAACCTCTTCATCTTGATTTTTGTTAAACAAGATAACATCAGCATAGCTATCATTTGCGGTCTCTTTGCCTATATATAAAAGCCAATCACCAAATTTATGCCCAAATTCCGAAGCGGAGAGGTTGAACTTTGCTTCACTCTTTTTATAAGAGAGGAAATTATTTGACAAAGTTTTTGCATGCGGCAAGAGTACAAAAAAGTTGAAAAGTAGAAGAAGTGAGAGAAAAAGTGCAGGTTTAAAAAGTGTCTGCAAAATAACTCTAGGATGGATGCCGAGGGCAAAAACAACAATGATTTCATTGTCATTTGAGAGTTTGAAAAGTGCCAATGTTATGGCTACAAAAAAAGAGATAGGCAGTGTATAGAAAAGAAGCTCTGGGAGCATAAAAAGAAAGAGTTTGCCCATCTCAAAGATGGAGAGCTGAATAACCGCCGTATAAGTTGCAAGTTTGATAAGAAAAACGATAGAAGCGATGGAAAAAAGCGGCAAAAAGATAGATAAAAAGATAAGTGAGAGAGACTGTTTTATGTAGTTTTGAAGGATATGCATTAGTAAGAAGCCTCAATATATCTTAAAATTGGTGAGTCGTAAAGATAGACCAAAAATGTCGCCAGAGCCAAAAAAGGGACAAAAGGAACTCTTTGCTCCTCTTTGGAGCCTCGCATGACCAAAAGCATCACGGGAAGAGCCAAAAGTGCTGAGAGAAAAACCGCAACAAGTGTAAGTTTGACGCCAAGAAGTGCGCCCATCGTAGCTGCCACCATGATATCGCCCTCGCCCATCGCCTCAACAAATGGGTAGGTGTGGTAGTTTTTGCTCCAAGATGTAACTCTTTTTTTTGCCTCTCTATGTGCTGAGGCTGTAAGAATGTAAGAGAGTGCAAAACGTAGCAGTGTAAATCCGCCTGCAAAGAGCAGGGCATTTTGGAAGTTTGTTGCGATGCCGCCAAGGCTCCACGCTCCAAAGATGGCAAAGATGAGCGCAAGAAGATTGAGCGAATCTGGCACCATTTTGTACTTAAAGTCTATCATTGAGAGTGCAAGGAGCGTTAAAAAGCTAAAAGCTACTAAAAGTGAAGAGATACTCACTCCCATTTTTGCCGCAAGAAGAAGAAAAATCAAGCCAGAGAAAAGTTCGATAGCAGGGTATTGCACTGAGATTTTAGTTTCGCAAAAAGCACATTTTCCACGCAAAAAGAGCCATGAAAAAAGAGGGATGTTGTGCCATGGTTTGAGTGGATGGTTACACGTCGGGCAGTGAGATGCGCCAAAAACAACACTCTCATCCTTGGGAAGACGCAAGATAACGACATTTAAAAAAGAGCCAAAAAGTATGCCAAAAAGAAAAGCGCCAAAAAGTTCCACTACTTAAGCCCTCCAAAACGTCTCTCGATTTTTGTAAAATCTTTTAAGATTTTCTCTAACTCTTCTGTTGCAAAATCAGGCCAGAGTGTATCTGTAAAGAAAAGCTCTGCATACGCCGCTTGCCAAAGCAAAAAGTTTGAAAGTCTATGGTCTCCGCCTGTGCGGATGAGCAGATCCACATTGTGTTTGCAGTCAAGTGCATTGGAGAGCATCGCTTCGGTGATATCCTCTTGAGATTTTTTTACTCTGTTGATGGCACGGAGTATCTCATCATGTGCGCCGTAGTTAAGCGCAAGTGATTGCACCAGTCCATCGCAATGAGCGGTCTTCTCTTTTACATCATGGATGGTTTTTTGCAAAGATGAAGAGAACGCTCTTATGTCCCCGATAGGCTCAAATCGGATATTGTTCGCAAGGTAGGTTTCAAGCTCATTGTCAAGATACTTTTGGAGCAGTTTCATCAAAAACTCAACCTCAAGTCTTGGTCTTTTCCAGTTTTCAGTTGAAAAAGCGTAGAGAGTTAACCGCTCTATATCATTGTCGGCTGCACAAAATTCGGTAATTGTTCTCACAACTTTTGCACCCGCTTCATGCCCTTTTACTCTTTTTTGCCCTCTAAGCTCTGCCCAGCGTCCGTTTCCATCCATGATGATGGCGATATGTCTTGCTTTATTCATAGAGTTTTCGCATGCTCTAAAATCTCAAAAGCAACACTAAGTTTGTCGGCTAGTGGTATGCTCTCATGACGCTCTTTTGTGAGAAACTCCACACTGTTTGTCTCTGTACCAAAGCTTGATACGTCTTTTAAGATATTGAGGCAAACAGCGTCAACTCCTTTTTTTTCAAGCATTTTTTGTGCATTTGCAAGAGCGTTTTGCGCATCCATCTCCGCTTTAAATCCAACACTCACGATTCCATCTTTGTCGATGCTACTCAAAATATCAACATTTTCTTTGAGTTTTAGCTCCCACACGCCACCCAAAGACTCTTTTTTGAGTTTTCCAACCTGCTCAAAACTAGGAACATAGTCACTCACCGCTGCCGCCATAAAAAGGTAGGGCTTTTTCTGGATAAGATGAATCTGCTCATCCCGCATAAGTGTCGCTTTTGAGAGTTTTCCTTTTTTGGCGATGCGGATGGAGTCTTTGAGATATTCGAGCATCTCGCTAGAGCTTTTAACATCCAGCGTATAGAGTTCAAGCGGCAGCTCTGGTTCAAATTTGGTCGCTATGAGGTTCACATCTGCACCCCTGCAGTAGAGTGCCGTTGCCAAAGCAGATGCCATTTTACCGCTTGAAAAATTGGATATATAACGCACATCATCAATCTTCTCAATAGTCCCGCCACCAGTAACTATAACTCTTCTATCCATCCAAAATGGGTCTCTTAAGAGTGCTTTTGCGCAGTGCCAAAATATCTCCAGCGGCTCTGCCATTGCACCATCGCCAACTGTTTTACATGCAAGCTCTTTTGTCTGTGTTGCAACTATCTCATAGTTTGCGATACCGAGCATCTTGAGATTTGCTTTTGTGATGGGGTTGTTTATCATGTTGGTATTGGCGGAGGGTGCGATGATTTTTAGATGTGGGAATGCTAAAGCACACTGTAAGAGCATGTTGTCAGCTATGGCATTTGCCAGTTTTGCTATGGTGTTTGCCGTTGCGGGAGCTATGACAAAAAGGTCTGCCCACTCTGTTGCTTTTATGTGGTTGTGCGCATTTGCCCATGATTCGTTGGTGTCATCAAGCACTTGGTTTGTGCTTAGTGTTTCAAAGCTAAGAGGCGTTATAAACTTCTTTGAAGCCTCGCTCATCACCACCTTTACCTCTGCCCCAGCCTTTGTAAAAAGTCGTACAAGCTCAAGAGACTTATAGACGGCGATAGAACCGCTTACTCCTAAAAGTATCTTTTTGCCTTGAAGCAGATTGGATGGAATAACCATAGTGAACCTTATTTTTTTATAATTCTAGCAGGAAAAATCTTATTGTTTAATTTTTGTATTTGGTATTATGATTGATATAAATCAATTTGAAAGTCATTTTATATGTTAGAATTTCAGCTTATAATAATTAAAAGGATAGTTTATATGAAAAAAATGTTGTTTTTGGCAG
>CAXNED010000071.1:0-6571 GCA_964201385.1 Sulfurimonadaceae bacterium
CTTAAAGCTTAAAAAGGTATAATTCCAAACATTTTTTATGAAGGATTTACATATGTTAGAAGGAATTGTTAGAGAGAGTACTGGCAAAAAAAGCACGAAAGCGCTTCGCCGTGATGGTTATCTAATTGCAAATATTTACGGAAAAGGGCTTGAAAATATTCATGCTGTATTCAAAGAAAACGAATATATCCGTACTGTTCGCAATAAAGAGAACTTGGCATTCCCAGTTGTAGTGGCTGGAAAAGAGATGAATGTTGTTGTTCAAGCATATGAAGCACATCCTGTAACAGGTAAACTACTCCATGTGGACTTGATGGTTGCACAAACGGGTGTAGTAACACACTATCATCTTCCAGTACAAACAGTAGGTGATGCAATTGGTCTTAAAAACAAAGGTCTTGTGCATATTTCTAAACCACGTTTAAGAGTAAAAGCAACTATCGAGAATGTTCCAAACAGCGTTATCGTAGATGTTGCTAAGATGGACGTAGGTGACGCTAAAATGGTGCGTGACTTAGATAGAATTCCAAACGTAACATTTACAGATGCTGATCGTGTATCAGTTTTAAGTGTTATCAAAGCTAAGTAATCGTGTTAATAGTCGGACTAGGTAATCCTGGCCCGAACTATGAGCATACCCGCCATAACATTGGCTTTATGGTCATAGATGCGCTCATACAGCGTCAAAATGCTCAAAAACTCTCCTCCTCATCTTTTCAGGGTGAACTTTTCAAATTTTCAAATCATTTTTTATTAAAACCACTTACTTTTATGAATCTCTCTGGCATCTCTATCGCAGCCGTGAAGAAATTTTATAAAATCGATGAGGTCGTTGTCATACATGATGATTTAGATTTGCCATTTGGGACGCTTCGCTTTAAAAAAGGCGGCGGACATGGCGGACATAATGGGCTTAAATCTGCAGATGAGCATATCTCTAAAGAGTATATCCGAGTGCGTATGGGCATCGGCAAGCCTGAGCATAAGGGAGAAGTCGCCTCTTATGTTTTAAGTGACTTCTCCAAAGAGGAGCAAGGGTATCTCAAAGAGTGGATTGCCACTGCTTCAGAGGCAGTTATGGAGTTGCTTACAAATAGTCTTGAAGATGTAAGCTCAAAATATACAATTAAAAATTTTCAGCTAAAATAGCAACTTCCTTCTTTATGACCAAGGACTTATGATGCTGGCTTTTAAATATATCTCTTTTCACTATACAAGATATTTTATTGTTATTTTGTTGGCGCTTATTCTCTTTTTGGTCGGATTTGACTATATGGGAAGTTCTGAAAAACTCGATATCTCCGCAAATTTACTTCTTATCTATCTTGTTTATAAAACTTTTTATGCCCTCGATATGCTTCTGCCGCTCTCTCTTGTTTTTGCTATGATTGCAACAAAATTATTTTTGATTCGCTCCAATGCACTTGTTTCCTTTTACTCTTTAGGCTACTCAAGAATCGATATCTTAAAACCATTTGTTATTGTCTCAACTCTTGTGATACTTCTTTTTATCTCTCTTCACTCTATCTCCAACTTCGCACGCGCGGACGAATTTGCAAAAAATATTCGTAAAAATGCCCAATATCTCAGCCCGACACGAGACCTTTTCTTTACCTACAAAGAGAAATTTGTCTATTTTTCAAAACTGCTTCCCCTGCAAGAGAGTGCTCAAAATATACGTGTATTTAGTTTTGTTGATAACTCACTTAAAGAGGTTTTGGTTGCCTCTCGGGCGAGTTATAGAAACGACGCATGGCTTATCAATGAAGCCGATATTATCACTAAACCAGACCATGCAGATTTTGAGTCTTTGGGTATAAAAGTAACACAACAGAAAAATCTTGAGATTCTTCAAGGGTTTCGTCCAAAAATGTTAGATCAAGTCTATGAGGGGAAGGTGAACTTCTCTATAGTCGATGCCATCGATGCGTATGTGCTTTTAAAGGCACAAAATATCAATACAAGTGCACTTAAAAGCGCTCTTTATAAGATATTTGTTTATCCTTTTTTTGTGCCAAGTTTGATTGTTATTATCTTCTTTTTTGTTCCTGTGAGTGCAAGATTTTTGAATGTCTCTCTCTTTAGTTTTGGAGCAATTTTAGCTTCGCTTATGGTGTGGGCGCTTCTTTTTGCACTTGTTGAGCTCTCCAACCATAAAACCCTGCCAAGCGAGGTTGGCATCATACTTCCTAACGTGCTTCTCTTTTTGGTTGCGCTAAGACAATGGAGGAAATATCGCATAACGGCATAAAAATAACAAAAATATAAGTACTTTTTAGATAAAATCCATCAAAAAATATTTAGGATTTTTATGATAAATTTTAAAGAGCTTGCATCTACTTATAAAACACCACTTTACATCTATGACCTAGACCATATGAAAGCCCAATATGAAGAGCTTAAGAGTGCTTTTAAGGGCAGAAAATCACTTTTGGCTTTTGCTATAAAATCAAACTCAAATTTAAGTATTATCAAACATTTTGCAGCGCTTGGAAGCGGTGCGGATTGTGTCTCCATAGGCGAGGTACGCCGTGCCTTTTTAGCTGGAGTTCCAAGCTATAAGATTATCTTCTCTGGCGTTGGAAAGAGTGATGATGAGATAAGAGAAGCGATTGAGCGAGACATCCTCTACATCAATGTTGAGAGTGAAGCAGAGCTTGGACGTGTAGAGCTTATCGCAAAAGAGCTTGGTGCAAAATGCAGAATAAGCATAAGAGTGAACCCAAACATCGACCCAAAAACACACCCATACATCTCCACAGGACTTCACGATAACAAGTTTGGTGTAGAGATAGATGCAGCAAAGAGGATGTATATCCGTGCAAATAACTCTGAGCATCTTGACCCAGTGGGGATTCACTTTCATATTGGCTCGCAACTAACAGAACTTGAACCTATCTATGAGTCGGCTGTTATCGTCGCTGATTTGGTGCGCTCACTCCAAAGCATAAAGATAGAGTTGAAATTTTTTGATATCGGTGGTGGTTTAGGAGTTGTCTATAAAGATGAAACAACAATCAACCCATACGACTATGCACAGGCAATTTTAGGGGCACTCAAAGGGTTAGACCTTACGGTTATCTCAGAGCCAGGAAGATTTTTAACTGCAAATGGTGGTTACTTTTTGACAAAAGTCCTTTATGAGAAGCAAAATGGTGCAAAGAGATTTGTTGTCGTTGATGGTGCGATGAATGACCTTTTACGTCCAAGTCTCTACAAAGCGTACCACAGAATCGAAGCGATAACACAGAGTAAAACAGAGATGAGTGAAGCAGATGTTGTTGGTCCTGTTTGTGAGAGCGGAGACTTTTTTGCGAAAAGTTATCCACTCCCGATTTTAGAGCATAATGATTTGCTCTTAATTCACAGTGCGGGAGCGTACGGTTTTGGGATGGGCAGCAACTACAACACCAGAGGCAGAAGCGCTGAGATTGCCATAAGTGAGGGCAAAGCAAAGCTTATCCGCAGACGAGAAGAGTTTGAGGATTTGATAGCTTTAGAAAAAGAGTATTTGGATAACTAAGATGTATTTTATTGATGTTCAAGGCACACTTATCAGCGATAGCGACAAATCCCCAATCCGTGGGAGCAGAGAGTTCGTCGATGCGCTTAATGCTAAAAAAATCCCCTATATGGTTTTGACAAACAGCACAAAAAAGGCTTCAAGTGAATTTTATGCTTTTTTATGCTCTTTAGGTTTTCGTTTTGATTTTTCTCACTATCTTGACCCTTTGATGCTTTTAGAATCACGCGTAGAAAAAAGCGCTGTTGCTGCCTATGGAGCAGATGAGTTTTTAGATGTTTTGAAAAAGATGGGCTACGTACTTAATTATGAAAACCCAAAAACAGTGCTTATCTCCATAAAAGAGAACTTTACATCAGACGAGTTTGCGCAAATCATCGACTTTTTACTTGGTGGTGCCTCTCTCGTTGGTATGCATGAGACATCCATTTATGTAAAAAATTCTAAGCGTTACCCAGGGGTTGGGGCTATCTTGAAGATGCTCTCTTTTGCAACATCGTGCTCTTATGAAGTTGTTGGCAAGCCTAGTGTTGCATTTTATAATGAGGCGCTTCTTATGCTTCAAAAGCAAAATCAAGACGCAAAGTTTAGCGATATTACTATCATTAGCGATGATGTCAAAGGTGACCTTGGCGGCGCAAAAGAGATGGGGATGCAAACCGTTTTTGTAACAAGTGGCAAATACAAGAGTGCAGATGAGATAGTCCCTTTTTTAGAGCCACATCTTAGACCTGATTATGTTTTTGCAGATATGCAAGAGATTTTGGAGCAATTATGAAAACATTAGAGGAGTGCCGCAGGGCTATAGACCTACTTGATGATGAGCTTTTAGAGCTTCTCAACAAAAGAATGCAAGTAGTCAAACGTGTCGGAGAGATTAAAAAAAGTAGCGATACTGCCATCTACAGACCTGAGCGAGAAAAGGCAATTGTTCAGCGTTTAACGCAAAAGAGTGCTAGTGAAGAGGGACTTTTAAATGGAAGTGCCATTGAGGCGATATTTTTGGAAGTTTTTGCAGTATCAAGAAATCTTGAACTCCCAGAACGCATAGCTTATCTCGGACCTGAGGGAAGCTTTACGCATCAAGCAGCGGAGAGCCGTTTTGGTGCGATGAGCGACTATCTTGCTATGCACTCTATCCCCTCTGTTTTTAAAGAGCTTGAGAGTAAAAGAGCAAAATTTGGTGTTGTTCCTATTGAAAACTCAAGAGACGGGATAGTCGGTGAAACGCTAGATTTGCTTGCCAACAGCTCTGTAAAAATTGTAGCAGAACTCTATATGCCCATCCATATGTCTTTTGTCAGCAAGGCAAGAAAGATGGCAGATATCACCAAAATCTACTCAAGAGATAAGGGTTTTGGGCAGTGTAGAGAGTTTTTACAAGAGCACAACCTTCACAATGTGGAGCTTATCCCCGTAGAATCCACTGCTAAAGCGGCAATTCTTGCTTCAAAAGATCCGAGTGCTGCGGCGATTTGCAGCCATATCGCGGCAAAGCTCTACGGCGTGCCGACGATGTTTGACCATGTAGAGGACAACATTGGCTCGCAAACAAGATTTGTTATACTCAGTGACTTTAAAAATGCGAAGAGTGAGGATGACAAAACCTCTATTTTAGTACGCCTTAAAGACTCAGTTAAAGCGGGCTCGCTTGTTCACTTTCTGCAAGATTTTGAAAAAGAGAGCATCAACCTCTCTAAAATAGAGTCTCGCCCATCTAAAGATAAAGGCGGGTTTGAGTACTGGTTCTTTATTGATTTTTATGGACATGTGGATGATGAAAAGTTTCAAAAGGTAGTGCAAAAACACAAGGGAGAGGTAACTTGGCTAGGAAGTTATGTAAAAGGAGACGAGATTGAAGTTCAATAAGCATTTAGAAGATATAAAAACGTATGAGGCTGGAAAGCCTATAGAGCTAGTTGTGCGAGAGTATGGCATTGAGCCAAAAGATATCATAAAACTTGCGTCCAATGAGAACCCTTGCGGATGTTCGCCAAAAGTGGTTGATGCGGTGGGAGCTATTTTATCGAAGATGGCGCTCTATCCTGATGACTCGATGGTTAACCTCAAAGCCGCTCTTGCTGCAAGATATAGCGTTGCAAGTCAAAACATCATCATTGGTTCAGGAAGTGATCAGGTTATAGAGTTTTTGATTCATGCAAAAGCACACGCTGGCTCAAAAATACTCATGAACTCCATCACGTTTGCGATGTATGAGATTTACTCCAAACATGTTGGCGCACAGGTGATTCGCACCTCTTCACAAGAGCATGATATGGATGAATTTTACAAGCTCTACTTAGAAGAAAAACCTGAAATTATCTTTATCTGTACTCCAAACAATCCAACTGGAGATGCGCTGGATGCTCAAAAAATTTATGACTTTTTAGCAAAAATAGATAGCGACACACTTGTGGTTGTGGATGCGGCGTACATGGAGTATGCACTTTACAAAGATGCTAAAAAAGCCATTGATGTCAAAGGGCTTATTGAGAAGCATGATAATGTCATCTATCTTGGCACATTCTCAAAAGCGTACGGACTTGGCGGTATGAGAGTGGGTTATGGTGTGGCAGATGCAAAAATCATCAAAGAGCTCTCTAAGCTAAGACCACCGTTTAACATCACGACACTTTCTCTTGAAGCTGCAACGGTTGCTCTTAGTGACGAGGCATTTGTTCAAAAGAGTGTTGCACTCAATTTAGAGCAGATGAAGCGCTACGAGGAGTTTGCAAAAGAGCAAAAAATAGATATAATAAACAGTTATACAAATTTTGTCACTTTTTGCTTTGATTCTAGGCTTAATTCCTCGAAAATAGCAACAGCGCTACTACAAAAAGGGATGATAGTTAGAGATTTGAGTAGCTATCAGATGAATGCCATCAGAGTAACAGTTGGTACGCATGAGCAAAATAGTCGTTTTTTTGAACTGTTTAAAATATTGTTACAATCATAAAATGGAACGTTGATGGATTTTAAGGTACTTTTTTCGCAACTCGTTGTTCTCTATGATAAGCTCACAAAGCAACAAAAATTTATCATAGGTTC